>CASFUJ010000008.1 GCA_949297645.1 uncultured Desulfovibrionaceae bacterium | reverse complement strand
CCGGCATACCATGCGCATCCACGGCCAGATGTATTTTTGAGTTGAGCCCCCTTTTGTGCGGCTCATGGCCTCATTACCTCCCGCAGCGCCCGCCGCATGAGGATGTACTTTGCAATGACTGGCATCAATGATGAGCCATTCAAAATCAGGTTCGACAATGAGAGCTTCGAGTATTTTCTCCCAGACTCCCCGATCTCGCCACCGGCAGAAGCGGCGATGTGTATTTTTCCAGTCGCCAAGATCGGGGGGTAAATCCCGCCACGGAGCCCCGGTTCTCAGTATCCAGAAGACGGCGTTGATAAACAATCGGTTATCGGCGGAAGGACGACCGACACAGCCTTTGGAACCTGGAAGAAGTTTTTCAATATTTGCCCATACCTTGTTTGTCGGAAATATCATGCCTCCGATGTGCCGCCATATGACCTCACCTCATTATAAGTGAGGAGATTATAACACACCTTTAATTTGACGACACTATCTAGTTAGGATGTGTGCGTTACGGATGCCTGTTACAAATCCAGAATGACCTTGCAGGCCACGGCCACCTGATAGAGTATCTGCGAGACTTCCTTGACGGCCTGCATGTTTTTGGAATCCACGCGGGGCAGGACAAGAATCTGGTCGCCGGGCTGGACGTTTTTCGCTCTGGGCGTGACTTCCCCGTCGGGGTGCACCACGAGGATGTTGGAGGTGTCGGCCCTGTTGCTGAAGCCGCCTGCGCTTTTGATGTAGTCGTCCATGTCGCGTTTTTCATTCCAGACCACGGCCTGCGGCATGATGACTTCGCCGCTTATCATGACCACGTCCGTTTTTTCGGGGATGACGATGATGTCGCCGTTTTCCAGCGCAATATCGGCGATCTTGCCGCCGCTGCCTACGACCACAATGCCCTCAGGTTCCACCTTGCGCGCGCGGTCGATGAAGCTGGAGAGCATTTCGGCTTCCTTGGCGCGGATCTGCGCTTCGTCGTTGCTGGAGGAGGTGGCCGTGTAGGCGTTGTGCTCCAGCCGGTTCAGGGCGTCCTCGATGGCTTTTTTCTGCTGCTTCGCCGTACTCAGGCGCTTGATGTACAGACCGGAGAGATTGGCTCTGTCCGGGTCCACGGAAATGTAGCTCAGCACTTCCTGCAGGCGGGCGTTGCGCCGTACGGGAAAGCGCGAGGAGCCGAGAATGGCGCCCTGAGCCTCCACCATGATGGTACTGCCAGTGGTATCGGCCTGAAAACGTACCTGGTCGTCGTTTTCCAGCTTGAGTCTGTTGAACTCCTTGATGGACAGATACTGATTATAGGGCACGCCGTTTCTGAAGCCGGAAATGCTTACATGGGAGGCGCGGGAATTGGGGTCGGCCAGTCTTGCAAGGGCTTCGCCCGTCATTTTTCCCTTTTCGAACTCGAAGCGCGCGGCGTTGCGTACCTCGCCGCTGGCGGACACCGTGGGCCCTTTTTCACCGACCACGATGGTGTCGCCGTCGTTGAAGCGCAGGGAAGGAAGCTGACCGTAAAGGATGAAGGGATAGAGGTCGGCCGTGGCCAGAGGCTGCTGATTTCTCAGAACCCGGATGTCGCGGTAGCTGCCGCGGCGCGAGTCGATGCCGCCGGCCTTGTCGAGAAAGGACAGAATATTGTCGGAGGACGTGCCCTGATAACTGCCCGGATGGTTGACGAAACCGGTGACGAATACGGAGATGTTCTGGGTGTCCAGAGGCCTGGCATAGACCTGCACGTCGCTGATGCCGGACACGTTCAGCTTGCTGATGATGGACTGCTGAATCTGTACGGCGTCACCCCGGGGCAGACCGAAGAGCGGAATGCTGCCGATGCCCGGCAGGTCCAGAGAACCCGTGGGCGAGACCGTGAATACGTCGTCGAGGGTGAGGCTGCCCCAGAGGCGGACGAGAATGCGATCGCCGCTCTGGATAGTGGCCGCCGAGCTGCCGGAGGAGAAATTCCCCTGAAAGAGGTTGCTGCCGAAGGGCTGAGGTTCCTGTGTGGAAGGTGTGGTGGACGATGTGGCCGTGGCCGTAACGGTGGCTGTGGCCGTGGCCGTGCTGGTGGACTCCGCTGCCGCTGCAGGCGACAGGGACGAGAGCATCATGATGAGGAAAAGAAGAAAGAGGCGCAACATACGCTCCTGCCCGAAGGCTGGAAAGAACGGTTACAGAAGAGCCTGTTTCCGGGAACCGGCAAGAGACCGGAACCGGAGTTATCGGTCGAGACCTTGTCCCCAGACGCGGGGCATGAGCTCCCATTCTTCGCCGTTGCGGCAGAGAATGACGATTTCCGCTTCATGCGGGGGCCTGCTGACCACGGCGCGGCGGCAGTCGCGGCCGGAGGCCGACGTGAAAGCGCCTTCCACCATGACATCGACCATGCCGCCGAAAGCGGGGTCGTCGATGGAGGCCTGAGCTCCGGCGTTATTCATGGAAATGAACTGGGGCACAGGGGAAAGAGGCTCCGCCGGAGCAGGGACTTCCGGAGCGGACGTCCGGGCGAAGGGGTTGGCGAGACAGCCGCCGAGAAGCAGGCAGAGGACGGCCGAAAGAGCGGGAAACATGCGCATGGGGATACCCTTATGAAAAATTCCGCGGAGTGTTCCGCGGGAAGAATATATGTCCGCGGGGCTGGATATGTCCAGAGGGGAGGCGTGACATCAGGCCGTGTCTCGAGGAGGGGCAGGAACCGTGGTCGGGAAGAAATGCGGCAAGGCGGAACAGAGAAGCCCGGCGGCAGATTCCATCGGCCTGTGCAAGGTTGTTCCTGCCGTATGTTTCGACAGCACGTTCGGAGTGCCTTCGGCGGGGGCGGGACCGGAACCGCACGGTTTCTTTTTTGTCCTGATAAGCAGAAGACCGGCCCTGCGGGCCGGTCTTTTTCTTATGCCTGATCGAGTTTGTACCAGTTCCATGCATCGCGGATGATTTCCTCCACGCTGGAATGTTCGGGTTTCCAGCCGAGAATATTCAGCGCGCGCGTGGCGTCGGCCACCAGACTCGGCGGGTCGCCCGCCCGGCGCGGTCCCATGGTGTAGTGCATGGGACATCCGGTGACCTGTTCTATGGCGTTCAGGATTTCTTTGACGGAAAGTCCGGTTCCCGTACCGAGGTTTATGGCCGTGCCCTCGCCGTCTTCTGCGCTCAGAAGCCGTTCCACGGCCCGGATATGTGCTTCGGCAAGGTCGGAAACATGGATGTAATCGCGGATACAGGTGCCGTCAGGCGTAGGATAATCGTCGCCCATGACATGAAAGTCGGGGAGTTTTCCGTCCACGGCCATGAGGGCGCGGGGAATGAGATGGGTTTCCGGGGTGTGGCGTTCGCCCGTTTCCCCTTCAGGGTCGCAGCCTGCGGCATTGAAGTAGCGCAGAGCCGTCCAGGAAAGACCGTGGGCGCGGGCGAAGTCGGCCAGCATGTGCTCCATGAAGAGTTTGGTTTCTCCGTAGGGATTGATGGGATCGGTGGGAACGTTTTCGGTAATGGGCATTGTTTCTGGAATGCCGTACACGGCGGCTGAACTGGATACCACGATGTTGCGGACGTTCGTGTCGCGCATGGCTTCGAGGATGTTCAGTGTGCCACCGATATTGTTTCTTATATATTTCCCCGGGTTCTGCACGGATTCGCCTACCTGCGAGAACGCGGCGAAGTGTATGACGCCGTCGGGTCGGACATCGCTCAGGCAGCGGCGGAGACTGTCGCGGTCAAGAATGTCCCCTTCGAAGAAGGGGCCCCATTTGACGAGATCGCGGTGCCCGGTGGAGAGGTTGTCATACACGGTGACATGGTGTCCTGCGCAGGCCAGCGCCTTGCTGGTGCAGCTGCCGATGTAGCCGGCGCCGCCGATGACGAGGATATTCATGGTATGCTCCGGTAAAAGTGGACGCCGGAGAGACTTCCGGCGGATTGTTCTTCTGGTCAATATAATCAAGGGAAAAGGTAAAGAAAAGAGTAAAAGTTCGAAAAAAACGGGAGCAGCATGCCGATGATGCGCGGGCCGGAGGCCGTTTTTTTTTTGCCGTGGAAGAGGGCCGGTTCCGGCCTGCGGTCCGGAGCATGCGTTTTTTATAACATGTCAGGACCTGCACCTTTTGGTTCTGCCGATGCGTGTGCCGACGGCATCGACGGCCTGAATGATGGTGGCCGAGTCGAGATGCGCGGGTCGTGATGGCCCAGAATTTTCTGTACATCGTAAAGAGAGTGACCGGTGTGATGAGGAAGCTGGCAAAAGTGTGGCGCAGATCGTGCAGACGCACGTCTCCCAGCCCCAGTCTGTTTCGGAGGGTATTCCATGCATAGGAGAGGGAGCTTATGTGCCGTTGTCCTTCTCTGTCGCCGGGAAAAATCTACGGCCCGCTGCGCGGCAGATGATTCAGCACGGATAGTGCTTCACGGAAAAGGGGATGTAACGGGTCTTACCCGATTTCGAAAGCGGCACCTTGAGCATGCGGAGACGGAAGTCCACATGACACCATTGGGCGGCGAGCACCTCATTGCGTCTGACGCCGGTGAAAAGCAGCATTTTTATGGCGGCAGCCGTTATGGGATTGGGCCAGTGTTCCAGTTCAAGCAGCACCTTTTGAGCATCGCTTTCCGAGAGGTAGCGTTCGCGTGAGGGGCCTTCGACCAGCGCCCTCACGTTTCGGCAGGGATTTTTTCCTTCAGGGAGAAGTTCTCAGCAGATGGCGCAGTTGAACATGCTCTTGAGCAGGGAGTACGCCCGATTGCAGGAAGAATGGGAAAGGCCTTTTTCAGCATGTGCTCCTGCCGTGCCAGCACATCCGAGGCGTCCACGCTGTCCAGAGGGCGATTGCGGCAACGGGGGTAGAGATACTGTTCAATCAGGCGGTTATCCAGCTTCCAACTTCGTTTTCTCATTCTGGCATACGGCAGATAACGGGTAGTCACGAATTCATGAAACAGGTTGCGGTCCTTTCGGGTATCGGCGTTTTCCCATGTTTCCAGTATGGTGGAACGCATGGCGGCGCGCATTCTGCCCTGCTGTGCGCTGGTTTGCAGTGCATTTCCCCGGAAAATAGCTGTCGCGCGACCGTCCATGTTTTTCTCAGGCAGAAATACCATCCTTCCGTATTGAATTCCAGGCAGAAGCCGGACAGCTCGGTGTCTTCATACTGTTCAGGTCTGCCCGGGAGCCGAAGAACGTGTTCCGTGACAAAATGAGCGGTGAGGGTATGATGCATGATGCCTCCTTTGGGTTTGGGAACCCATAAGGTGGCAGAAAACGTGATTTTTTCGAATGGTTTTCCGCTTGTGACGGAACCTGCCGGAGGACTCGTTTTTTTCTTTGATGCGGACGATGCGACGTTTTCCCCGCGGGGCCTCGGATGTCGGATATTCTCGGACGATGACGTATGGTCAGTACCCGTCCGGAGTGCACTCTTTCCGGGCGCAGCATCACTTATAACGATGCAAGAGCCTTTTCCATGAGTCGGGCCGCCAAGGCAGCGCCCCCCAGCCGTGGCGTTATCCAGGCTCTGAAGAGTTCACGAACTTCCTGTCGTTCTCCGGGAGTCGCAGCCAGACGAAGCATGATGTCGATGACGTCTTTGGGCGTATGCGCCACATGAAGGAGACCCGCTTCTTCCAGCGTGGGTATGGAGCCGTCACTGCTGCCCATGGCCCACAGAAAGTTATGCGCCGAGGGGCCGATACAGGGTACGCGGCCTGCGGCAAGGGGTTCAAGGAAGTTCTGCCCCCCTTGTCCGAAGCTTCCGCCGACGAAGACGGCGCGGGCCGAAGCGTAGAGCTGCGGCAGATCGCCGAAGTGATCCCAGATGAGCACATGCCTGCGGGGCAGAGAGCGTCCGGGAACGAGGTCCGAGGCGAGTACGGGCATGAGGGCCAGGTCTTCAAGTACGCTTTTCCAGGCGGACACGCGGTGCAGATGGCGCGGGACGATGACGACGGCGGCGTCGGGAGCGGCTTTGTACAGGCGGGCGAGCTGGCCGGGAATGCGCGTTTCCTCGCATTGCCGTACCGAGGCGAAAAGAAAAACCGGTCCGCTTGCGCTGAAACTGTGGGACTGTCTGGCAAGAGGGTCGGAAAGTGTCTTCGCGGCGAGGTCGAACTTGATGTTGGGCATTACGTCCACAGGGCAGGGAAACATGGAAGCGAAGCTTTTCTGGTCATACCGGGAGATGGCATGCACGGCGGATGGCGCGATATCGGCCATAAGTGAAGGAAAGAGCTTGCCGAAGTGCGCTGTGGAACTGTTGATGCGCCCGTTGAAGACGTGAACGGGGATATCCTTTTCCCGGCAGGCTGCCAGAAGTCCCGGCCACAGTTCCGTTTCCAGCAGTGCCACGAGACGGGGGGAGGCCAGTGCGACGGCGCGCCTGACGATGTCGGGATGATCGAAGGGAGCGAAGCGCACGGCCACGGAAAGCCGCGGGTGGCTTTCCCGCAGGGATGGCAGGGCCTGCTCCAGAACATCGCGTCCCTGTCTGGTCCATGTGGTGATGAGCATGCGCAGGGCGGAGTCGGAAGGGAAACTGCGGCAGACGGCCGCGGCAAGACGCGCCTCGCCGCCGGAGGCGGCCTGTATCCAGATGTCCACGGCGTGTTCTTCGGAAGAAGAGAAGTCCGGCGCAAGCCATGCGGAGGGAATCAGACGTTCCTGCCAGCCGTCGGCAAGTCTGGCGCTGCGTTTCAGGAAAGGACGCGCCAGACTCCAGAGTGCGCCGTATATACGGAAGAAGGGACGTGAGAAGAGAGATACTGCCATACATGCCTCTTTTGCCCAATATGCTACAGACGCGGAAGGCATGCAAGTGTCCGTTCAGTGTGGAAAAAGGACGCAGAAAAGGCGGGGCGGCATGAGTCGCCCCGCCTTGAGCGGGATTTCGGGATTATTCCGAAAGACTAGAACTTTTCTTCATCGCCGCGCTTGCGCAGAGCGGTGTGACCGCCGGCGGAGTTCACAGTGTCGATGCCCATGGCGCGCAGCTTGAGCTGGGCTTCATAGGCACGGGTACCGGTATTGCACACGAGGGCCACGGGACGGTCGGTGGGAATCTCGTTCTTGGCGCGGGCGTTGAATTCTTCCAGCGGCAGGGAGAGATACTGACCGGGGTGACGCTCCTCGATGGGCTTGCCCGCCTTGGCGGGACGGATGTCCACGAAGAGGTAGTTGTTTTCGTCGCGCTTTTCCCACAGGTCCACGAATTCGTCGGGAGTGATGGACTTGTGGTAGCCGCTCACCACGTTGTCGGCCACGTTGCCGGCGGCGTTGATGACGTCCATGGCGGAAGCAAAGGGCGGCGCGTAGCAGACTTCAAGGTTGGAGAGATCGTTCAGCGTGGGACGGGAGAACTGGAGCATGGCGGCCACGGCGTCGGTACGGGCCTTCACGGCGGAACCGTCGGTGCTCATGCCCTGAATGCCCAGCACGCGGCGGGACTGCTTGTCCACCACTACGTTGATGCTGGTGTTGGTGTGACCGGGATAGAAGTGCGCCTTGTCGGAGCCTTCCATGCTGACTTCGATGGCGTCGAAGCCCGCCGTGCGGGCCTGATGCAGGGTGAGGCCCGCACCGGAGGCGTACATCTTGTTCAGCTTCACGCACCAGGAACCCACGACGCCTTCAAAGGTGGCCTGACCGCCGGCGACGTTGGTACCGATGACGCGGCCCTGTCTGTTGGCCATGGAGCCGAGGGGCAGATAGGAGAGATCCCCGGAAATGATGTTGCGCACCACAACCACGTCGCCGCCGGCATAGATGTCGGGGTCGGAGGTCTGCATGTGGCTGTTCACCAGAATGCCGCCGCGCGGATGGCAGGCGATGCCGGCGTCGGCAGCGATTTTGGAGTTGGGCGTCACACCGATGGAGAAGATGACTTCGTCGGCGTCGAGGGTGCGCTTGTTGGTCACGACCTGGCAGACGGCGCCGTCCTTGCCCTTGAGTTCCTTCACGCTTTCACCGGTAAGCACGGTGATGCCCATTTCTTCGAGGTCATGCTTGGCAATCTGGCTGAAGTTGTAGCAGAGCTGCGCAGGCAGAACGTGGTCGAGCATTTCGATGACGGTGACCTTGATGCCCCACATGTCGGCCAGAGCCACGGCCATTTCCAGTCCGATGAAACCGGCGCCGATGATGACGGCGTGGTTGATTCTGCGCGCGGCGCACTGTTCCTGAATGGCCTTGGCGGCCTCAAGGCAGGTCACGGAGGTGACGTTCTTCAGATCCGCGCCGGGGATGGGAGGAATGCGGGGGCTGCTGCCCGTGGCGATGACCAGCTTATCGTAGGGCAGGTCGCTCTTTTCGCCGGTCTGCGTGTTTTCCACGGTAACGGTCTTTTCCTTCCGGTTGATGGAGAGGGCGCGGGTGTGGCAGATGGCGTTGACCCCTTTGAGTTCCTTGAAGAAGGCTTCGTCGCGAACGACGCCCGCGTTGGTGGTGCGCAGACCGTTCATCTGAGGCACGTCGCCGCCCACGAAGTAGGGAATGCCGCAGCCGCCGTAGGAAATATAGGTGCCCTGGTCAATCATGGTGATGTTGCTGTCGGGCAGAAGGCGCTTGGCACGGGCGGCAGCCTTGGGGCCGAGGGCAACGCCGCCGATGATGAGAATATTGGGAGCCATGTGGAAAACCTCCAGAGAATAAGGTTCATGTCGCCGAAAAAAAACTATCGGCCGACACTTTATCAGCAAGTTGTCTGAAATTGCAAGATAGTTACGCACTCTCCCGGACTCTTCACAAGTGCTTTTCCGTCCCTTTTTCAGGAAGAAAAAGAAGAAACAACAGTGAATCCGACATGTTGTCGTCAGTTTTTTTCTTCCGGCACCTTCCTTATTAAAGTTCACGGGCGCAATCCTTTCTCCAGGAGGAAGGTCTGCGCCCGCAGGTCGGGGCATGCCGGCATCTCCGGAAAAGGGTGCGGACAGGCAACAGCCTGTTCTTGCAGGAGAACGTTATGTTCTTTATGGGACAAGCGCAAGGGAAGGGCGCGCGATGTCCGATTATGCCGTTTTTTTCTCTTTCTCTTCGTCGCATGTTCACAAAAAGCGCTTCCGGTCTCCGGTTTTTGTAAATAAATATTATTAAATCAATATGTTATTAAATAAAGAACATGGTATCTCTTTAAAGAAGAGATATGCATATATGCATAAGGTGAAAATGCCGTAAAAGGCTTTACTATAATAAAAACAGTGAATTATAGGCGGAATGGCGGGGGATAATGTGCCTTTGTGCATATTATGCAAAAATACATATAAAACAGAATAAAAGATAAAAATCACAAAATAATGTAACATATTGAGATAATAAAAAAAATTATAACTTTCGCAAGGAAAGCGGCCGTATTTCGGTGCGAAGGGGATCAGAAAGGAAGAATTTTTTACAACATAGGAAAATCAATAAAGAAAATTGCTTTTTTTAAGAAAAAAAAACGCCTTGGCACGCTTCTTGCTATTTGAAAAGTATCGCATGGTCGTTCAGGCTTTTTCATAATTTGCTCAAAAAAGCTCAATATGCGGATAACAAGGGGAAAATCCGGTTCGACCGGTAAATCGTATAAACTGTGAAAGGAGAAGCCATGAAACTTTTTCGTACGTTGCTTTGCGGCGTCGCCGTTGTCGGTATGATGGGTGCCTATGCTCCGGCCGAGGCTGCCCGGCCCCTGACCCTGCGTCTCGGTCATCCCATGGCTCCGGGCAACAATGTCACCGTGGGCTACGAAAAGTTTGCCGCTCTGGTCAAGGAAAAATCGGACGGCAAGATTAAAATCCAGATATTCCCCAACTGCCAGCTCGGTTCCGACCGCGTGACCACGGAAGCCGCCCAGGCCGGCACCCTGGATCTTTCCTCCAGCTCCACGCCCAACCTGGCCAGCTTTTCCAAGGACTACATGGCCATCGACCTGCCCTATGTGACCTCTTCCAAATATCAGCAGAACCTCTACAAGGCGCTGGATGAAGGCGAACTCGGCAAGGCTCTGGACAAGGTGGCGGAAAAGTGCGGTCTGAAGACCATCATGTTCAGCGAATACGGCTATCGCAACTTCGTAAGCGCGAGCAAGCCCCTCGACTCCGTCAAGTCCCTCATGAACCTCAAGGTGCGCACCACCGACTCCCCTGTGGAAGTGGCCGTGGCCACGGAACTCGGCATGAACCCCGCCCCTGTGGCCTGGGGTGAAACCTACACCGCCCTCCAGCAGGGCACCGTGGACGCCGAAGGCAACACCTTCTCCCTGCTCAACGACGCCAAGCATACCGAAATCCTGAAGTATGCCATGAACTCCGAGCACAACTACTCCATGCATATTCTGCTCATGAACAAGGCCAAGTGGGACAGCCTGACTCCTGAACAGCAGAAGATCATCATGGACGCCGCCCGTGAAGCCACCATCTGGCAGCGCGCCGAAACCCTGAAGCTGGAAGAGGCCGCCTGGCAGGCCTTCCGCGACAAGGGCATCCAGATTCACATGCTTACCGACGAACAGAAGGCCGAACTTTACAAGCTCACCCAGCCCGTTCGCGACCAGTTCTCCAAGGAAATCGATTCCAATCTGTTGAAGCTCATCGCTGACACCCAGAAGTAATAACGCCTGCGGGCGGAGAATATCCGCCCGCTTCATTCCTATCTCTGAGGCTTGGAATCCATGAGCACCGACACTGAAAAATCTTCCGGCATTCTGCATTGGCTTGACGAGAACTTTGAAAATATCTTTCTGGTTTCAGGCCTTCTTGCCATCATTTTCTTCATCACCTGGCAGGTGATTTACCGGTATTTCATCACGCCCTTCATCGATCGCGCCGGCGCCGCCGTGTGGACCGAGGAAATTTCCCGCTATATCTTCATCTGGATTTCCTATCTTGCCGTGGGCGTGGCCATCCGCAAGCGCAGCTCCATCCGCATCGACTTCGTGTATCAGATGCTGCCCGCAAGACTTCAGCGTATCAGCTGGATATTCGTGGAGCTCATCTTCCTTACGCTCACGCTCACCATCGCCTACTACGGATGGGGACAGATAGAACGACTGATGCGCTTCCCCCAGCACACGGCCGCCATGCGTATCCCCTTCCTCATTCCCTATCTCATTCTGCCTCTCGGTTTCGGACTCATGAGCCTGCGGCTTGTGCAGTCCATGGTAAAGCAGATCAAGGTGACGGGAGCCCTGGACTCGCTCATCGGCGCCGTTCTCGCCGTGGCCGTCCTTTCTCCCTGCGTGCTGGCCGAGTACATCGACCCCGTGCCCGCGCTCTTCGGCTACTTCCTCGTGTTCTGCGTGACCGGCGTGCCCATTGCCATCGGTCTCGGCATGTCCGCCCTGACCACCATTCTCTGCGCCGATACGCTGCCCATCGAATACCTTGCGCAGGTGTCCTTCACCTCGCTGGACAGCTTCCCCATCATGGCCATTCCGTTCTTCATCGCGGCCGGCGTGTTCATGGGAGCCGGCGGTCTTTCCCAGCGCCTGCTCGGTCTTGCCGATGAAATGGTGGGCGGCATGTACGGCGGCATGGCTCTGACCACCGTGGCTACCTGCATGTTCTTCGGCGCCATCAGCGGTTCCGGTCCGGCTACCGTGGCGGCCATCGGCGCGCTTACCATTCCGGCCATGGAGGAGAGAGGCTACAGCAGAACCTTTGCCGCGGCCATCGTGGCGGCGGCGGGCGCCATCGGCGTCATGATTCCGCCGAGCAACCCCTTCGTGGTGTACGGTATTGCGGCCCAGGTCTCCATCGGCGATCTGTTCATCGGCGGCATCGTGCCCGGCGTGCTCACCGGCGCTGTGCTCATGGGCTACTCCTACTATGCGGCCCGCAAGAACAACTGGCGCGGTTCCGCCCGCGTCCGCACCTTCGGTACGGTAAGCCGCGCCGTGTGGGACGCCAAATGGGCCCTTCTTGTGCCGGTAATCGTGCTCGGCGGCATCTACGGCGGTCTCATGACGCCTACCGAAGCCGCGGCCGTGGCCTCCTTCTACGGCCTCATCGTGGGTGTGTTCATCTACCGCGAACTGGATTTCCGCAAGGTGTGCGCCTGCTGCGTGGAAGCGTGCGAAACCTCCGCCGTCATCATCGTGCTCATGGCCATGGCCACCCTGTTCGGCAACATCATGACCATTGAAGACGTGCCCGGCACCATCGCCCGCGCCATCCTCAGCGTCACCAGCAGCAAGATAACCATCCTGCTCATCATCAACGTGCTTCTTCTCATCGTGGGCGTGTTCATGGAAGCTCTGGCCGCCATCGTCATCCTGGTGCCCATCCTCCTGCCCATCGTCACCGGCGTCGGCGTCTCGCCCCTGCACTTCGGTATCATCATGGTGGTGAACCTGGCCATCGGCTTCCTCACCCCGCCCGTGGGCGTCAACCTCTTCGTGGCCAGCGGCATATCCGGTACCCGCATCGAGCAGATAGCGAAAGCCAGCCTGCCCATGATCGCCCTGATGATACTCGTACTCCTTCTCATCACCTACATACCGGCCATACCTCTCTGCCTCGTCGGCGGAGCGGGCTGATACCGGAACATATAAACGGCAACACGGACCTTCCCGGGAGTTTTCCCGGGAAGGAGTCTCCCTCCTCACCTATTGCAGGAGCCCTGTGCTCCCGGAGCCTGCCCGAAAGGCACGGTCCGAAAAGACTCATCAAGGAGTTCAGCCATGAGTGCCATCGAAATGCTCAACCCCGAAGCCTGTGAATGCCATTCCCCGCAGGAACAGCGCATCTTTGACGAACAGAAGGGCAAGAAGGACAAGTACTATGACACGCATGCCCGTGTGTTCGACCTCATTGCCAAGTTCGAAGGTCAGACCCCCGTCATCGACGTGGAACGTGCCCTGTACTTCACCCAGTCCATGAGGGAAACCGAAGGTCAGCCTCTGGTGCTGCGCTGGGCCAAGGCCCTCATGCACATCGCCAAGAACATGACGGTGGAAGTGGAAGACGGACAGCTTCTGCTCGGCCGCGCCGGCGCGAAGATAGGCCGTTACGGCATTCTGTATCCGGAACTTGACGGCGACTTCCTCGACATCGCGGTGCGCGACCTTCCCACCCGTGAACAGTCCCCGGCCACCATCAGTGCGGAAGACGCGAAAATCGTCATGGAAGAAATCGCCCCCTACTGGAAGGGCAAGACCTATCATGAAGCCCTGAACAAGGCTCTTCCCGAGTGGGTGCACAAGCTCACCTATGTGGACGATGAAGGCCTCATCTCCCGCTTCGTGGTGAACGAAACCTCTTCCTTCCGTTCCTCCATCCAGTGGGTGCATGACTACGAGAAGGTGCTGAAGCGCGGCTTCAACGGCATCAAGGCAGAAGCGGAAGCCAAGCTGGCTGCTCTTGATCCGGCGAGCCCCGTGGACCAGGCCGACAAGCGTCCCTTCCTCGAAGCCGTCATCACCGTGTCCGACGCCATCATCCTGTGGGCCCGCCGCTATGCCGCCAAGGCCCGCGAAGTGGCCGCCGTCACCGCGGATCCCGTGCGCAAGGCCGAACTGCTGAAGATGGCCGAAATCGCGGAAAAGGTGCCCGCCGAACCTGCGACCAACTTCTATGAAGCCGTGCAGTCCCAGTGGTTCGTGCAGATGTTCTCCCGCATCGAGCAGAAGACCGGCACCACCATTTCCAACGGCCGTATGGACCAGTACTTCTATCCCTACTACAAGCAGGACATGGAAGCCGGCATTCTCACCGAAGAGAAGGCCATGGAACTTCTGGAATGCATGTGGGTGGGCATGGCTGAGTTCATCGACATGTACATCTCTCCCCAGGGCGGCGCTTTCAACGAAGGCTATGCGCACTGGGAAGCCGTGACCATCGGAGGCCAGACCAAGGACGGCGTGGACGCCACCAACGAACTCACCCACCTCTTCCTGCGCTCCAAGAGAGAGTTCCCTCTGCACTATCCGGACCTCGCCGCCCGCGTGCATTCCCTCTCTCCCGACGAATACCTGTGGGACGTGGCCGAAACCATCAAGTACGGCTCCGGCTTCCCCAAGCTGTGCAATGACGAGGAAGTGGTTCCGCTGTACGCCTCCAAGGGCGGTACCTTTGAGGAAGCTCTGGACTACGCCGTGTCCGGCTGCACCGAAACCCGTATGCCCAACCGCGACACCTACACCTCCGGCGGCGCCTACACCAACTTCGCCGCGGCTCTGGAAATGGCTCTGCGTCAGGGCAAGATGAAGAAGTACGGCGACGAGCAGCTCGGCATCGAGACGCCCGATCCCCGCACCTTCAAGACCTGGGACGACATGTGGAATGCCTACAAGGCTCAGCAGGAACTCTTCCTGCGCGCCACCTTCACCCAGCAGTACATCGTCACCAAGGTGCGCGCCGAGCACTTCGCCCAGCCCATGGGCTCCGCTCTGCATGATCTCTGCATGAAGCACTGCCTCGACCTGCATACCCGCATCATCCCCGAAGGCGCCAACTTCGGCTACTTCGAATTCATGGGCTTCGGTACCGTCATCGACTCCCTCGCGGCCATCAAGAAGCTGGTGTTTGAGGAAAAGCGCATCACCATGGATCAGCTCCTGGAAGCCATGGACCACAACTGGGTGGGCTATGAAGCCATCCAGCAGCTTGTCAAGAGCTGCCCCTGCTACGGCAACGACGACCCCTATGCCGACGAAATCGGCAAGGCCATCGACCGCATCTGCGTGGAGTTCGCTCAGAAGTACTCCCCCGAGATGGGCATCAACAACGACGTGCGCTATGTGCCCTTCACCTCCCATGTGCCTTTCGGCAAGGTCGTGAGCGCCACGCCCAACGGTCGTACGGAATGGTTCCCGCTGTCCGACGGTTCCTCCGCCTCTCACGGCGCGGACGTGAACGGTCCTACCGCCATTCTGCTTTCCAACTACAAGACCAAGAACTACGGCCTGCGTAACCGTGCGGCCCGCCTGCTGAACATCAAGTTCACGCCCAAGAGCGTGGAAGGCGAAGCCGGCACCGAAAAGCTCGTCCAGTTCATCCGCACCTGGTGCGACCTCAAGCTCTGGCACCTGCAGTTCAACGTGCTCAATCAGGAAACCCTGATTGCCGCCCAGAAGGACCCGCAGAAGTATCGTAACCTCATCGTCCGTGTGGCCGGCTACAGCGCCTACTTCGTGGATCTTTCTCCCGACCTTCAGAACGACCTGATCGCCCGTACCGATCATGACGATCTGTAGCAGACAGGGGGCATGACGCCCCGCCGGCTTCTCCTCCTTGCCGGGGAGGAGCCGGTTTTCTTTGTACAGTGAACCCGGCCGGACTTTTCCGGCGGCAGTGTTCCGCCCGGGCGTCATCGCCCGCTTTGCAGCCGCACAAGAGGTTACCATGAGTACGTTTGAGGACAGAAAAATCACCGGCGTGGTGTTCAATATTCAGAAATATTCCGTGCACGACGGCCCGGGCATACGCACCATCGTCTTCACCAAGGGCTGCCCTCTGTCCTGCCGCTGGTGCAGTAACCCCGAATCGCAGCTGCCCCGTCCGCAGATGGCCTTCAACCCCGGCCGCTGCATCTCGCCGGCCAAGTGCAATTTCTGCATTCCGGTCTGCCCGTACGGTTCCATCCGCGATGAGAACGGGGCGCTCTCCATCGACTGCACGCACTGTGCGGAATGCGAGACCATAGCCTGCGCCAACGCCTGTCCGGCGCAGAGTCTCATCGTGTACGGCAAGACCCGTACCGTGGAGGACGTGCTCGGCGTGGTGGCGCAGGACGCCATCTTCTATTCCCGTTCCGGCGGCGGCATGACCATTTCCGGCGGTGAACCGCTCTTTCAGAAAAAGTTTGCTCTGGCGCTTCTTCGCGAGGCCCGCAGACGTCGAATCAAGACGGCCATTGAAACCTGCGGCTGCATTCCGTGGGAAACACTGGAAGAGGCCGCGCCGCTGCTCAACAACATCCTTTTCGATGTCAAGCATACCGATACCGAGAAGCATAAATGGGGCACGGGAGTGGGCAACGAGCTCATTCTTTCCAATCTGAAAAAACTCCTGGAAACCTTCCCGGACAAGCCCGTGCTTGTACGCACGCCCGTCATTCCCGGCTTCAACGACAACGACGAAACAGCCCGTGCCATAGGCCGCCTGCTCAAGGGGCATGCCAACGTCTCCTATGAGGCGTTGCCCTATCACCGGCTGGGTACGCAGAAATACATGTTCCTGGCCCGGGAATACCCCATGGGCGAGGTCTCCCTGCCCGCCGGGGTGGCCGAGCGGGTTCAGGCCATCGTGGATGAGGAACGCGGCGCGAAGTAGTCCGCTCCTCTGCTGAGAACGAGTCTTCAAATCATGAGGAATCTGTCATGAAGATTATCGACTTCCGTTTCCGGCCCCATACCGAGGCCATTCTGAACGGCATCAAGAACAGTACCATGTTCAAGGCCAGCTGCGAGGCCAGCGGCTTTGACAAGTGGCAGCCTCAGACGCTGGACGACATCGTGGCCGACCTCAGGGCCCGCGGTGTGACGCGCTGCGTCATCACCGGCCGCGACTGCCAGACCACCTACGGCTTCCCGGACAACAACGGCAGCGTGCTGGAATTCTGCCGCGCCTATCCCGACATGTTTCTCGGATTCTGGGGCATAGACCCGCACAAGGGCATGGACGCCGTGCGCGAGGTGGAAAAGGTGGTGAAGGAATACGGGATGAAGGGCATCGCCACGGATCCGTATCTGGCCCACATCAGCCCCTGCGAGGCCCGCTACTATCCCATCTACGCCAAGTGCTGCGAGTTGAACGTTCCCGTGTTCATCACCATGGCGCCTCCGCCCCAGGTGCCCGGCGCGGTGATGACCTACACCGACCCGCGCGACGTGGACGTGGTGGCGCGTGATTTTCCCGAGCTGAAAATCGTCATGAGCCACGGCGGCTATCCCTTCGTGCACGAGGCCATCTACGCCTGCTACCGCAACAAGAACGTGTATATGGACATTTCCGAATACGAAGCCGCGCCCATGTGCGAAACCTACATCAGCGCCATGAAGTCCATGATTGCCGACAAGGTGGTCTTTGCGAGCGCGCATCCCTTCGTGGAGCAGGGCGAGTGCCTCGCCAACTACGCCGCCATGGACCTGCCTGCGGACGTGCGTGAAAAGATCATGTACAAAAACGCCTGCAAGGTGCTGGGCATTTCCGAAGACTGACGTCTTCTTCGGGCGTCTCAGACGGAGAAGTCTTCCGTACTGAGGCGGCGTGTCGGACGTTCCGGGCCATTCCGGTACGGTACAGCCTTTGCCGGCGACCGTTTTCCGGAATGGCCCTTTCGTATTCTGCGCAGCCGGTATGGTTTTCCGTCGGGAAAAGCGGTTGTGAACGACATGAAATTGTTGCAGAATACTCCCACAGGCAGCAAAAGTTCATCCTTGTGTCGGGTTATTCATGGATTCTGTACTTCTGGAATATATAGAACAGGCTTTTGACGTCTTTCAGGACGGCATCTGGATAAGCGACGCGGATTCCACATGCCTTTTCGTCAATAAGAAATATGAAGAGCTGAGCGGTTTTTCAAAGAAATGGATGATGGGGCGCAAAGCCACGAGCATTGTTGCCGAGGGCATTTTCGACGTGGCCGTCAACCCCGAAGTCATAAGCACGGGGCGCCCCGTTTCGAAGATACAGACGCTTTCCAACGGCCGCCATCTTTCACTGGACGGCTTTCCTATTTTCGACAACGAAGGAAAGGTGATCATGTGCATCACCTTCATCCGCGACATCAGCACCATCGTGAACATGGAAAACCGGCTGGCCCATCAGAGGGACCTTCTGAACACGCTGGTGCGCATCAACAACAGCGCCGGCCTCCAGAGCGGGGAGGACGGCAGCAACTTCATTTACAGCTCCGCCATGGAAACGTTTCTTTCCAAGGCGCGCATCGTGGCGCAGACGGATATCTCCATTCTTATTCTCGGAGAGACGGGCGTCGGCAAGGATGTGATGGCCCAGCGCATACATGCCATGAGCCGCAGGGCGGACAAGCCCTTCATCAAAGTGGACTGCGGCAGCATTTCGGCGAATCTCATCGAGTCGGAGCTGTTCGGCTACATCGGGGGCGCGTTTTCCGGGGCGAGCCGGAGCGGTCGCATAGGACTCATTGAGGCGGCCGCCGGAGGCACGGTCTTTTTCGACGAGATAGGCGAGCTTCCCCTGCCGCTTCAGACAAGACTTCTGCGCTTTCTTCAGGACGGCGTCATCGTCAGGGTGGGCGCCAACACGCCGAAGAAGGTGGATGTACGCGTGGTGGCCGCCACCAACAAGGATCTGGAAAAGGCCGTGGCGCGGGGAGAATTCCGGAGCGACCTGTATTACCGCCTGAAGATCGCGGTGCTGCATATTCCGCCCCTGCGCAAAAGAAAGGACGACATCATGCCGCTTGCGAAGTTCTTTCTGCAGTATTTTTCCCGGCGCTACAACAGGCCCGTGAGTCTTGCCGACGAGGTGGAACCGCTGCTGCTTTCCTACGACTGGCCGGGGAACGTACGCGAACTGAAAAGCATGATGCAGGAGGCCGTGGTCACCTGTCCGGAAAACGTACTGCGTCCGTCCCATCTTCCCATCAGCGCCGCCGTGCCGGTACAGGAACCGGCTTCTTCCGCCGGGGAATTCAATTTTGAAGGACGGGACTATCACGACATCATGCGGGAAATGGAATGTCGCATGCTTCGTGCGGCCATCGCCCGCTTTTCCGGCAATATGACGGCAGCCTCGAAGATGCTCCGCATGGACAGGAGCACCATGTTCCGCAAGATTAGAGAACTGGAGAAACACGGTTTCAAGGTGCTGTGACCGTCTCCGCGGTGTTTCTTCCGGGGCCGTTTTTCCCGCTGCGGAAGAGAAGGGCGAAAAGCGCGTCCGGTTATCTGCCGCCCGCGCTTTTTTTTGCGGCCTGCCGTCCGCTCAGAAGAGCAAGGCAGATGCCTCCGAGAATGGGTACGGAGCACAGGGCAAGGCGCGGCGTGACAGGCTCGGAGAGCAGCAGCACGGCCAGAAGCGCGGTGATGAGCGGCACGCTGAGCTGAATGACGGAAGCGCTGACCAGACTGTAGCGCGGCACGATGACATACCACAGAATATACCCGAGCGCGGAGGCCAGCGCCCCGGCGGCGAGAGCGCAGGCGCAGGCCGCGGGCGAGGGCGCGCTTTCCAGCATCAGGGCGGCGCAGGCCGCAAGCAGGGCGGCTGGAATACAGCGGAAGAAGTTTCCCGCCGTGGCCAGAGAGGCGGAAGACGCTCTGCGGCCGACGATGCTGTAGCCGCCCCAGGAAAGTCCCGCAACGACCATGAGCAGCGCGGCTCCCGGAGAGGGGGCCGTAAGCCCCGGTGAAAGGAGCGCGAGAAGACCGGCGAAGGCCGTGCCGAGTCCCGCGGTCTGCCTGCCTGTGGGGCGCATTCCCTGATACAGGCTCCAGCCCATCATGCCGAACTGGACGGCGGTGTTGAGAACGAGCGTGCCCGCGGCGGAGGGAATGTTCATGTACGCGAGGGAGAAGCTCAGCATGTACAGGAACAGAAAGAGGGAGCCGGTCCACGAACTCTGATCCCATGCCTGTTTCCATACGGAACCGCGTCCGGTTTCGCCGCGCACCGCATGGAGGGCGCACAGCAGAGCCAGCATGGCTGCCGCGGAAAGGGCGCGTATGGCGGTGTACTGAAAGGGCTCCATTCCCCACATGACGAGAGCCGCCCGGCACAGGATGGAGTTCAGTGCAAAAAGCGTCAGACAGAACGCGGTGGAAAGAAAAAGGAACATGGGAGTCCTCTGGGAAGCATTGTCGCGGTGACGGCGGTCGCAACCGGAATCTGCGGGCCGAAAACACTACCTGCATGTTTCATGCCGGAAGAGGGGGACGAAAAAAAATTTTTTTTTACCAGAAATTTCTGCATATTATATCGAACTGTTTTTGAAATGGAACGGCCGCTTCTTCGGGAAAGGGGATTCCTTTTTGCAAATATATGCAAATATGCATAAGCACTATTGCATAAAAATAAAAAAATATACAAACATCTTCAATAGTTGTAAAGTATCTTCACAAAATACGGGCAGGGGGGAACCGGCCCCGGCGGAGGGTGTATGACACTATTTCTTGCGGTGAGTTTTGTGGTGGTGGGCTTTCTTTGCGGGGCCACAAGCATAGGAGGCATTCTGCTCATTCCGGCTATTCAGTACGGAACGGGCATGCCCCTGTCCCTGGCGTCGGGCACGGCGCTGTGCAGCTTTTTCTTCACCGCGGCCGTGGGTACGTTCCTGCACTGGCGGCGCGGCAATCTGAAACGGGAGATTGTCATTCCCCAGTGCATCGGCGCGCTTCTGTTCAGCTGTTTCGGCGCCCTGACCAAGCATATTGTGGGGGACGTGGCGCTGAACGCCATTCTTGCCGTGCTCATCATCATTTCCGGCGCGGCGGCACTGCGGCAGCCTCATCCCATGAGCAGCATGGAGACGGAAAAAGGGCGTTTCCGCTATCTTCTCTTCGTCGGCTCGTTCGTGGGATTCATGGCCGGACTGACCGGTATGGGCGGCCCGGTGCTTTCCGTACCCATGATGATCGTCATGGGCTTTTCTCCGTTTGCCACGGTGGCGGCGGCGCAGCCCTTCCAGATGTTCGCCTGTCTTTCCGGCAGCGTGGGCAATATCATTCTCGACCAGATAAACTGGCATATCGCGCTGCTTTCCGTGGTGCTGCAGAGCGTGGGCGTATGGGCAGGCATACGGGCGGCTTCCCACATGAATACCGCGCTGCTGAAGAAGGCCATCGCTTTTCTGTGCGTGTTTACGGGCGTGTTCATGCTGCTGCGCTGACCAGGCAGGGACAGACGGCAGAAAAGGCCGGAGGTGTTCCGGCCTTTTCTGGTAGTGTCGGGAAATCTGAGGCGGCGATGCGCGCTGAGGCGCTGGATGATGGACGCCGGACTTGCGGAAAAGCGTTTTCTCCGCAGGCCCGGCGTCGTTCTTTCGTGGAATATGCCGTAAGCGACAGCTGAATCCTACGCTTCGAGGGCGTTGTGGTAGGCTTCGAGAGCCGCTTCCAGATAGGCGCCCTGCGGTCTTTCAGGCAGACTCCAGGCAAGGGCGTGCAGACCGGCGGCAAGGTCGGCCCAGTCCACCCAGCCCATGTGCGCGAGGCGTATGACCCTTTCCTTGAGTTCGCCCTGACCGGCGGTGAGTATGACGCCGTATTCCTTGAACGCCTTTGCCACGATGGGGCTTGCGGGCATGTCGTCCGGCATGAGAATGCTGGTGAGGCCCCAGGTATAGCGGCCTTCTTCCTTGACGAAGAGGTCCATGCCCATGGCGGAAAGGCCGGTTCTGGCCATCTGCGTGAGAGCCCACTGCTTTTTGAAGATGGTGTCCATGCCCATTTCCAGCAGCATGGTCAGCGCTTCATGCAGACCGACGAGCAGGCTGATGGGCGAGGTGTAATGGGTCTGGTTCTTTTCGCAGTTGACGCGCTCCGTGCGCAGATCGAAGTAGTAGCACTGAGGTTCGACGCTTTCCACGCGCTGCCACGCACGCGGTGAAAGGGCGATGAAGGCCAGCCCGGGAGGCAGCATGAGGCCCTTCTGGGAACCGGTGACGAGGCAGTCGATGCCCCATGCGTCCATGGCCACGGGAGAAATGGAGACCGCGGAAATGCCGTCGGCCACAAGGATGACGTCGCGTTCACGAGTGATGGCCGCCACTTCCTTCACGGGGTGCAGCACACCGGTGGAGGTTTCGGAAATCTGCATGAACACGCCGCGGATGGAGGCGTCGTCGTCGAGCATGGCGCGGATTTCTTCGGGGTCGAAGGATTCGCCGGCGTTTTTGCGGAGAATGACCGGTTCAAGGCCGCGCATGGTCACGATATCCACCCAGCGGTTGCCGAAATAGCCCGCCGTGGCCACGAGCACCTTTTCTCCGGGCCGGAACAGGTTGAAGGCCGCGGCCGTCATGGCGCCTGTGCCGGAGCAGGCCAGGGGCAGCACCGGAGAATCCGTGCAGAACAGCGATTTCAGCATGGTCTGGTTTTCGGCCAGAATCTGCTTGAAGGCGTCCTTGCGGTGATGCGGCAGGGGAGCGGCCATGGCCAGTCGGACACGGTCGGGAATGGGCGTGGGACCAGGGGTGAGCATACGGGTAGCCTGAATGGAAGACATGGCGGAACCTCTTGTGCCGGCGAATCGTCGGAATTTCTTGCGCGGAACATGCGCGGTTTTCACGGTATAGAAAAACGGGACGGGCGGCAAGCGCGGGTACGCTCTTCTGCGCACGGGAAGAGGGGGACGAGGTATCGTCTGAAAACAACCGGGACGACGGGAAGGGCCTGCGGCGCAGACCATGCAGAAAACAGGCCGGAAAAAGAGAGGCGGCCGTGAGGCCGCCCCGGAAGGTCATGCAGGCAGATGGAAGAGGAAAGCCTTGAGGTAGGCCGTTTCCGGCATGGCCGGATGGATGGGGTGATCCGGCCCCTGGAAGCCCTGAAAGAGCAGCCTTGCACTGCGGCGTTTTCTGCCGCAGGCGCGGGTGACGATGTTGCGCAGAGCGTCGGCTTCCAGATGATGGGAGCAGGAGCAGGTCATGAGAAAGCCGCCGGGCCTGACGAGGTCGAGTCCCAGTTCGTTGACGCGCTGATAGGCTTCAAGGCCCTGCCGGGCGTCTTTCTTTCGTTTGATGAAGGCCGGAGGGTCGAGACAGACCATGTCGAAGGTTCTGCCTTCGCGGCGAAGGTCGGCCAGCAGGGTGAGGGCGTCGCCCTGGAGCGTCTCCGTTTCCGTGCCGAACTGTCCGGCGTTGCGCTGCGCATGGGCGAGGGCCTGGGCGGAAGCGTCCAGAAAGCTCACCTTTCCCGCGCCGCTTTTTGCCGCCAGCGCGCCGAAGCCCCCGGCGTAACAGAAGGCGTCCAGCACATGGCAGCCGGGCCGGCTCTGCACGAAGGGGGAAAGGGCGGCGCGGTTCACGCGCTGGTCGTAGAACCAGCCCGTTTTCTGTCCGCCCCGGAGGGGAATGGCGTAGGTCATGCCGTTTTCTTCCACACCGGTCTCTTCGGGCGTTTCTCCCAGCGCGTCGCGCTGGAAGCGTTCCAGTCCTTCGAGACTGCGGGAGGCAACGTCGTTGTCCAGCAGTATGGAGGCAGGATGCAGAAGTTCGTCCAGCACGGCGACGAGCTCTTCGGTATGGGCGTCCATGCCCGCCGTGGTAATCTGGCAGACGATGTGGTCACCGTGACGGTCTGCCACAAGGCCGGGCAGAAAATCTCCCTCACCGTGGCAGATGCGGTAGAAGGGCGCGGAAAACTGCCGTTTGCGCAGTTCGAGGGCATCGGAAAGGCGGCGGCGCAGAAGGTCCGGTCCGAGTTCTTCATCCGCCTTGCGGCTGACCATGCGCACGGCGATGAGCGAGGCGGGATTGACGTAGCCTGTACCGAGCACGCGGCCTCCGTTGTCGGCCACAAGCACGGACTCACCCGGCGTGAAGGCGGAAAGCGGGGAGCGCTTCGTGTCGATCTCGTTGCTGAATACCCACAGGTGGCCTACGCGCAGACGGCGGTCTTCACCTTTTTTCAGGAAGACGGTTTCCATGAGAATTCTCCGGCTATGGGAAGGACGGCGCAGGCAGGGTTCTCCGGTATGTCCCGGTTCTGCCTGCGCCGGTTTGAAAAGTCGTTCGGACTGGTGGCGCGGAAGCTGTGGGAGAGGCGCCGCGTTTTCCGGAACGGAAGCGAAGACAGGTCTCCGCCCGGAGCGTCGCCGCGGCGCGTGTCCGGCGGCAGAAGAGCCTTTTTGCGGAGCACGGCGCGCGTTTGCCCGGAAGGGCGCGTCAGAACAGCCGCAGGATGAACATGCAGAACCACAGCGCGGCGTTGACGGCCAGCAGAAGGAACACGGCGGCGGAGGCCATGTCCTTGGCGTTTTTCACACCGATGTTGTAGTCCTTCGTGATGAGGTTGAGCGTCTCTTCGATGGCGGTGTTGATGAGTTCCGCCATCATGACGAGAAGCCATGCGCCGATGGCCACAAGCCAGGTGGTAACGGGCTTCTGGTACGCGGCGAGAAGGATGACGAGCAGGATGAGGATGCCCGTTTCCTGCCGGAAGGCGAGACTGAGGCGAAGCCCCGTCTTCAGCCCGGCCAGAGAATAGCCTGCGGCCTTGAAGATATGGAGGAAGCCCTCCTTCATGCGTTCGCAATCCATGATTACGCCTTTTCCGGTTCGCCGCCGATTTCGAAGGAGCGGTACTGGTTTCCCTGCCCGTTGGCCTTGGGACACTCCTTGCGCAGATAGCAGATGTCGCATGCGCCGCGGAAGGGGTAGGGCGTGAGGACGCTGAACTTGGGCAGCATGGAGTGGGTTACTTCCTGATAGTCCAGACCTTCGGCGGCCAGCGCCTCGCAGAGCGCGGCCGTGGGCTGGGGAGCGGGAGCGCAGCCGGCCTCCTCCACCTCGGGCATGAGCTGATACACGGCGCACTGGCACATGGTCTGGGCAAGGGCGCTCAGACGATAGCCGTACTCGGAGGATTTGGCCCACTCTTCATCCACTTCCTTTTCCACGTCCTGGTCGAGCCACAGCGCGAGATAGCGGCCCTTGCCGGTTTCCAGCTTGAGGGCGTGCAGTTTGGGCAGCCAGCGCTCCCAGGCTTCGGCCATCTCCTCGAGTACCTTGCCGCCCAGGCGTTTTTCGGAAAGAAGGTTCAGCAGCAGTTCAAAGTCGAAAATGGGACGGACTTGCAGAGCTTCCTTGGTGTAGCTGTTCATAATGATTCCTTTGGGGAAGAAATATCGGAGGAACCTTCTGCCGCGGGGGCGTCGGGAATGCCCCAATGTGCCGCGAGGCCGCCGTTCCGTCAAGTGCCGCAGCGGATCGGAACGGCGCGCGGCAGAGCAATCAGCGCCTTTACTTGCAGGGCAAGTAAGGCTATGAAAGGAAGTTCCGCCGTTTGCGAGGCGGCCATTTTTGAGAGGTTCGCATGAGTCAGATAAGATATCCCAGCAGGGTACGCTACGAGTACAGCCAGGAGCCCGACTGCCGCCTTCAGTACACGCACGGCGTATGGGGGGGCATCAACCCTCAGGGCGAAATCGAGGTGAATTTCTATGTGGAGAGCGACAAGCTGCCTTCGTTCTCCGAACGGGCCGTGGAGCCCGACGGCGCCTTCGGCGCGGAAGTGGTGCCCTTCGACGAGGAAGAGCGCGTCATCACCCGTCACATCCATTCCCGCGTGCTGTTCAACTATCACACGGCCCGCGCCCTGATGGAGTGGCTGGAAGAGAAGATAGACACGCTGGAAATGGAGGAAAGCGCCAACTTCAATCCTGAGGACGGCGGTCCCGAGGTACAGCAGTAAATGCCCCGCAGACAACGTTATCAGATAGGCGGCGAGGCGGAAGAGGAACGGGTGAGCCGTTCGCAGAAAAAGCGCGACAGCACGGCCCTTCAGGCCGTGGGAGAGCGCCTTGCGAAGATGCCCGCCGTCAAAAGGGCGCGTCTGCCGCTGCCTGCCGACCTTCGGGAAGGCATGGAGGAATACGACCGGCTTTCCGGGTACGAGGCGAAGCGGCGACAGCTTCAGTATATCGGTCGTCTCATGCGCGAGGCGCAGGAGGAAGGCACGCTTCAGCCCGTGCTGGATGCGCTGGCCCTGCTGGACTAGGTTGCGGACGGCCGGAAAAAATCGCCCTCCGGCACTTTTTTGCTTGACGGGCGGAGCCGAATCTGGCAAACCTACATCTGCAACGGGGATGTAGCTCAGTTGGGAGAGCGCTTGAATGGCATTCAAGAGGCCAAGAGTTCAATTCTCTTCATCTCCACCAGAATTTCAGCCGCCTGTACATACAGGCGGCTTTTTTCATATGTAGAGCAGAGTATGGATATGGACGTAATGGATATACGCCTGGACGGCGACATACTGTCGTGTTGTCCGGAATGTCGGCTGGGCTGGCTTTGTTATGAGGCGGTCCCCTGTGAACAGAATACGGTTATATGGCAGCGCATGGATGAGCTTTTGCCCGGCCTTGCAGCACGTCTGGAGGCGACGCCTCTGGCCGATATGCCGGGCATAGGCGAGTCCAGACGCGGCTACAAGGCCTGCGGCAAGGACCCCGGCCGCTACCGCATCTCTTCCGAGGCCCTGTACCGCCGCCTCAAGCAGGGCAAGGGACTGTACGCCATCAACAGCGTGGTAGAAAACGAAGGTGCCGAG
>CASFUJ010000007.1:1611-27792 GCA_949297645.1 uncultured Desulfovibrionaceae bacterium | reverse complement strand
AGAATCTTCTCAGCCGCAGAGCATTGAGCACCACGGACACGGAAGAGAGAGACATGGCCGCGCCCGCCAGCATGGGCGACATGGCCGGGCCGCCGAACAGAAGCAGCACGCCCGCGGCCACGGGCACGAGAAGCACGTTGTAGGCAAAGGCCCAGAACAGGCTGAGGCGGATATTGGAAAGCGTGGCGCGCCCCAGACCGAGGGCCGTCTTCACACCGGGCAGACCGCGCAGAAGCACCACGTCTCCGGCCTCCATGGCCACGTCGATGCCGCTGCCCATGGCCATGCCCACATCCGCGCGGGCCAGAGCCGGAGCATCGTTTATGCCGTCGCCCACCATGCCCACGCACCTGCCTTCGGCCTGAAGACGGGAAATCACCGCTTCCTTGCCGTCGGGCCGCACGCCCGCCACCACGTCGTCGATACCCGCCCTTGCCGCCACGGCGCGGGCGGTGCGCTCGTTGTCGCCGCTCAGCATCATGACGCGGCAGCCCATGGCCCGAAGTTCGGCAATGATGCCGGGCGTCTCCTCCCGCAGGGGGTCGGCTACGCCCAGCATGGCCGCAAGGTTCCCGTCCGCGGCCAGCAGCAGCGGCGTCTGTCCGTCGTCGGCAAGAGCTTCCAGACGGACCTTCTGCTCCGTGGAAAGCCTGACGCCGTGCTCCTCGAGCAGTTTCTCGTTACCGAGAATCAGCATTTTCTCTTCCACCATGCCGAGAACGCCGCCTCCGCTCACGGCACGAAAATCCTTCACAGACCTGACGGCAAGTTCACGCCGCCCGGCCTCCTCCATCACGGCCCGGGCCAGAGGATGCTCGGACACGGATTCAAGCGACGCGGCCAGCACAAGCGCCTCGTTCTCCTCCATGCCTTCTGCATGCAGACTGACAAGCCGCGGGCTGCCTTCCGTCAGGGTACCCGTCTTGTCGAAAACGATGGTATCGAGTCGTCCCGAATGTTCCAGGGCCGTGCCGTTCTTCATGAGGACGCCGAGCTGCGCTCCGCGCCCGGTGGCTACCATGATGGACATGGGTGTGGCCAGACCGAGAGCACACGGGCAGGCCACCACCAGCACGGCCACGAACACGCGAAGCGCTTCCCCGAAGGGAAGATCCCCGAACAGAAGCCAGGCCAGACCGGAGGCCGTGGCCGTCAGGATGACGGCCGGCACGAAATACAGGCTGATGCGGTCGGCAAGCCCGGCAATGGGAGCCTTGGAGCCCTGCGCCTCGCGCACCAGACGGATGATGCGGGCAAGGGCGGTATCGGTTCCCACGCGGCGCGCCTCCATGACGAAGGAGCCGCTCACGTTCAGCGTTCCGGCGTTCACCTCATCACCGGCACTCACGTCCACGGGCATGGATTCGCCCGTCAGGCTGGACATGTCGAGAGAGGACGTTCCCTCGACGACCGCGCCGTCCACGGGAATACGGGAGCCGGGTCTGATGAGCAGCCTGTCGCCGGGCATGACGGCCCGCACGGGGATTTCCTTCATGCCGCCGTCCGGCAGCATGAGTTCCGCCTGTTCGGGCGTCAGCTCCATAAGACCGCGTATGGCTTCCGAGGTGCGCGTACGGGAGACGGCCTCCATGTACTTGCCGAGAGAGATGAGCGCGATGAGCATGCCCGCCGACTCAAAATACAACCCCATCACGCCTGCGTGCACGGCCTCCGGCGTGGCGGCCGCGGCAATCTCGAAGGTGCTCCACAGGCTGTAGAGCAGCGCCGCGCCCGTACCCATGGCCACGAGAGAGTCCATGTTCGGCGCGCCGCGCAGAAGCAGCGGAATTCCGTGACGGTAAAAATCGCGGCCGGACCAGACGATGGGCAGGGTCAGCAGAAGCTGAAAGAGCGCGAAGGCCAGCGGGCTTTCATGCGGAGAAAGCCACGACGGCAGGGGAAGTCCCCAGTGGCTGCCCATGGCTACCACGACCAGCGGCACGGCAAAGAGAAATTCGGCGATGAGACGGCGACGGCGCACGGCGAGGTCGGCCCGCGTCTTTTCCTGCTCGCTTTCCCATAAATCATGTTCATCCGTATCGGGAGGCAGGTAGGACGCCGTAAAGCCCAGCCTGTTCACCCGCTCCGTCACTTCGCAGATGAACGGCTCAAGCCCCCCGTCCAGCGCGCCCGCGGCCGGGCGTATCTGCGCGGTGCCGTCGGCAAGACTCACCGAGGCGCTGTCTATGTGCTCCATGCTGTTGAGCACTCTCTGCGAACGGGCGGAGCATGCCCCGCAGGCCATGCCGTCGATGCGGAACCGGAGTATTTCAGGATGACTGTTCATGAAACGTTCTCGCTTGGGATAAAGACGCAGGACGAAAAAACGGGGAGAAAGAGCATTCCTTCCAAAATCCCCACGGACGGAGACGGCGGGCACGGCGCCGCCGTACCCGCATGCTTCTACCGGATACCGGTCACCTGGAAGCCGAGGTCGTCCACGGCCTTCTTCAGAGCTTCGTCCGTCACGCCGTCCGCCGCTTCAAGCGAAGCCGTTCCCGCAGAAAGTTCCACCTGAACGTCGCTCACGCCGGACAGGGCGCACAGGGCCTTTTCCACATTGGCCGTGCAGTGTCCGCAGCGCATCCCTTCGATGGTCATCACTTTTTTCATGGTCATGCTCTCCTTTTCCCCATGCGGGGAAGCAATGAATGGGCCAAACGGCCTCCGTTTGACTTATGTTTCCTTTATAGCTATGAATATGCTATTCGCAAGAATGCACTTTTTTGATAGCTGGTACCCAAAAGGATACTGTATGACGACAGAGACAAACTGCTGCTGCCACGACGCGCCCCCTGCAGAGGACGGAGCGCTTCACTGCCCTGTGGAGGCCACCATCGGCATGATAGGCGGCAAGTACAAGACGCTTATTCTGTGGAAACTGATTTCCGGTCCCATGCGCTTTTCCGAGCTGCGCCGCGCCGTGCCCGGCGCCACGCCCAAGATGCTCACCCAGCAGCTCAGGGAGATGGAAAGCGACGGTCTCGTGCACAGGGAAATCTTCCCCGTCATTCCGCCGAAGGTGGAATATTCCCTCACGACATTCGGCAGAAGCATCCGCCCCGTGCTTGAATCCATGTACGCCTGGGGAAGCCGCTATCTGGAAAGCAAAGGCCTTGCGGTCAACTGCACCATGGAGCCGCTGCCCCGGGAGGAAGGATTGATTTCTCTTGTAGAAGACAAATAAGAGACAACGCTTATTCATCAATAATATCAAAGTGTTTTAGCATATTTTCCGCAACGCGCGCCTTTTGCCGCAGAAACATCCATCCGCCCATTGCCGGAAAGGCGCTCTTGGGCTAAAGTACTTCCTTATTCACCCTCAACATCGGCCCGCATCATGACCGCGCTCATCATCACCATCGTTCTCGCCCTGTCCATCTCCGCTCTCTGTTCCACCATGGAAGCCATGCTCTATTCCATTCCATGGACCACGCTTGAAAAGATGAAGGAATCCGGCTCGCGTTCCGGAAAAGTCCTCTACCACATGCGCTCCAACGTGGACCAGCCCATTTCCGCCATTCTCACGCTGAACACCATCGCCAACACGGCGGGCGCCTCTCTTGCCGGCGCGCTGGCCGCCGGAGCGCTGGGCGCGCAGAACATGCCCTACTTCGCCGCGCTGTTCACCATTCTCGTGCTTCTGTTCGGTGAAATCATCCCTAAAACCCTGGGCGTGTCCTATCCCGGCCCCATCGGCCGTCTGCTGGCCCTTCCGCTTTTCTTCATGACTACGATTCTGCGTCCGGTCACCTGGCTTTCCGGTCAGATAACGAAACTCATCACCCCGAAAGAAAGCGGTCCGGAAGCCACGGAAGAAGACATCAACGCCATGGCCCGCATCTCGCGGCAGGCGGGCGTCATCCAGAGCTATGAGGAGACCGCCATCCGCAACATTCTGGCCCTCGACCAGAAACGCGTGCACGACGTCATGACGCCCCGCACCGTGGTCTTCTCCCTGCCCGAGGACTGCACCGTGGAACAGGCCTACGCCATTCCCTCCTTCTGGCACTTCAGCCGCATTCCGGTTTATGCCGAAGACAACGAGGACATCGTGGGCCTCGTGCTCCGGCGCGACGTGGTGCTGCACCGCGACGCCGACGACGGCGAGATGAAAATCGGGGACATCATGCAGCCCGTGCACTTCGTGCTCGAGTCGCTCACTCTCGACAAGGTGCTGACCGAATTTCTGGAACGCCATCAGCACCTCTTCGCCGTGCTCGACGAATACGGCGGTCTTGCGGGCGTCATCTCCCTCGAGGACGTGATGGAAGAGCTGCTCGGCCGCGAGATCGTGGACGAAAGCGACGTGGCCGCGGATCTTCGCGCCGTGGCCAGAAGCCGCCGTGCCAGAGCCGCCGCATCCGCGCGGAACGAAAACACCGCGGAAGCAAAACAGGAATAATTCCTACTTGCATGACGGGGACAAATCTGTCAAAGTCCTTCCGGGGCGAAAACGTTTCCGCCTCTTTCTTCCCCTGTGACCAAGGTCACTGAAAACGCCAGCAGCCTGACCGATGCTCATACATCCTCAGGAGGTGAACCATGTCGGCGAAAAAGAATCTCTGCATATATCTCACGGCCTTCGCCCTCTTTGCAGGAGGAGCCGGATTCATGTTGTGGTCCGCTTTTTCCGAAGGCGCCATGTACCACCTGAACGTGTCCGAAGCCGTGGCCATGCCTTCTGAAAAGCTGAAATCCGCGCGGCTGTTCGGCGTGGCCGGAGGAGACATCGTCAAGCCGCAGAACGGCCTCGGCGCGACCTTCACTCTCGTTGACCTGGAACACCCTGAACAGGGCATCCGCGTACACTACCGGGGCGCCCTTCCCGATACCTTTGAACAGGGGGCGGAAGTCATCGTGGAAGGAAGGATGGAAGGCAGGGACTTCACGGCGAAGACGCTCATGACCAAGTGTCCTTCCAAATATGAAAAGAGCAACAGGGAACATGCCTGACCGGGCCCGGCACGTTCCCTGACGCTCTTCTTTCCGCCTCACGCCTTTTTCTGCCTTTTCAGGAGGCTCCATGTATCTTGCCGCCTATATCTGCCTGCTCGCCACCCTGTTCTGCTCACTGGCCGGAGCCGCCATCGGCACGGCGCAGCTCTGGCAGAGCAGACACTCCGAACTGCGCCTGCTCGAATACGCGCAGGCGGCAGGCTCCCTCTTCATGCTGGCAGCCTCCGGTATCCTCATGTATGCGCTTGTAGTCAGCGACTTTTCCGTGGACTATGTGGCGAACTACACCGACAGGGCGCTCAGTCTGTTCTACCGCTGCACCGCCTTCTGGGGCGGACATGAAGGCTCGCTGCTGTTCTGGGCGCTCATGGTGTCCGTGTGCGGCACGGCCTTTCTCTTCACCCGCACCTACCGCGCGCTCTCTTCCGAAACGCGGAGCTGGTTTCTGGTCTTCTTCCTCACCGTCATGGCCTTCTTCGGGCTTCTGCTCTCCACATGGAGCAACCCCTTCCTGCAGACGCTGCCCGCCCCGGCAGACGGTCACGGTCTGAACCCCCTGCTGCAGAATCCCGGCATGATATTCCATCCCCCGCTGCTCTTTCTGGGCTACGGCGGCTTCATCATTCCCGGCTGCCTTGCGCTCGCGCAGGCCATGAGCACGCAGAAGGACGCCATGCACTGGCTCGACGTGGCCCGGCCCTTCACGCTCACCGGCTGGCTCTTTCTCACCGCGGGCATCGTACTCGGCGGCTGGTGGGCCTACATGGAACTCGGCTGGGGCGGCTACTGGGCATGGGACCCCGTGGAAAACGCTTCGCTTCTGCCCTGGCTCATCGGCACCGCAGCCCTGCATACCGGCATCGTGGAAACAAGGCGCGGCAAGCTGCACCGCGTCAACATCTTCCTCATGAGCCTCACCACCGTGTCGGCCTTCTTCGCCACCTATCTGGTGCGCGGCGACGTGGTCAACTCCGTGCACGCCTTCGGCGGCAACGGCACCGGCCCCTATCTGCTTATCTTTGTGCTGGCCTTCCTTCTCGTCATCAGCGTCATCTCCTTCCTGGCAAAGGACGAGAACGCCCGCGACCTCGAGGGACTGGAGAGTCGCGAAGGCTTCGTCATCATGACGGTGTGGCTGCTCATCGCCATCTGTCTCGTCATACTCCTGGCCACGCTCTGGCCCGTCATCAGCAAGCTGTGGACGGCGCGGCCCATGGGGCTGGACCAGCACTTCTACAACCGCGTGTGCCTGCCGCTCTTCACCGTGCTGCTCGCGCTGCTTCTGGCCTGCCCCTGGCTCAGATGGCAGGGCGGACTGCGCAACTGGCGCAAGCTGCTCGTCACTCTCGCCGCTTTCTGCGGCGCGCTCGTCATGTTCTGGCGCGCGGGCATCACCGACGCCCTGCCGCTCATGTCGGCCTCGCTGAGCGCCGCGCTCATCGTCAGCATGGCGCTGCTTCTTGTGGAGAAATCCACCTGGTCCTGGCGGCCCTCGCTCATGGCCTGCATCGTCCACATGAGCGTGGCGCTCGTGGCCCTCGGCATTTCCTTCTCCGGCCCCTACAAACAGGAAGTGGAAGTGGAGCTTGCCCGCGGCGGCGTGACGCAGGTCGGCCCCTACACCGTGACCCTCGCCAATCTTTATGAGGGCAGAGGCGCCACCTTCGACTTCATCGAGGCAGAACTTCAGCTCTCCAAGGACGGAGATGCGGTGGGTACCGTTTCCGCGCAGCGCCGTCTCTACGACAAGTTCCAGCGCAGCGCCTTTTCCGAAGCCGTCACCCATCCTTCCCTCGGCAACGAATTCTACGCCACGCTGCTCGGCGTGAACGGCACGAAGGCCGTGCTCCGCATGAGCGCAAACCCGCTGGTGAACTGGCTGTGGATAGGCGGCGCGCTCATGAGCCTTGCTCCGTTCATCGCCCTCGGCCGCAGACGCCGCCCGGCAGACGCATCCCCCCGGCAGGAAAGGGCGGAAGGCTGAGATGGAAGACGCAAGGCCGCTTCTGGAGCTCAAGGGCGTGGCCAAGGCCTTCGGGCCGCGACTGCTCTTCCGCCGCATCGACATGACGCTCCTGCCCGGCACGCTCTCGCTGCTGGCCGGAGCCAACGGCACGGGCAAGTCCACGCTCATGCGCATCATGGCGGGACTCACCAGACCGGACGCCGGTACGGTGACGCGCCGCGTACCGGAAGACAAGCTGGGCTACATGGCCCACGCCACCTTCCTTTATCCCGGACTGGACGCGGAGGAGAACCTGCTCTTCTGGGCCAGAGCCGCAGGGTTGGACAAACCGCTTGAAAGGGCGGGCGCGGCACTTGAGCGCGTGGGCCTTTCGCGCCACGCTCATGAAAGGGCGGGAGTCTTCTCCCGGGGCATGGCGCAGCGGCTCAACCTCGCGCGCCTCATTCTCGCCGAGCCCGCGCTCATTCTGCTGGACGAACCCGCCACGGGACTTGACGTGTCCTCCCGGCGCATGCTCGCCTCTCTCATGCTGGAAGCCCGCGACCGGGGAGCCGCCGTATTGTGGATAAGCCACGACGTGCAGGAAGATTCCCGCTACGCCGACAGAATCTTCACGCTGGAAAAGCGCTCGCTTCTCGAGAGCTCGGGAGGTGCCTCATGATACGGTGCGCCCTCGCCATCTGCGCAAAGGACCTCAGGCTGGTTCTCGCCCGCGGGGCGGGTCTTCTGCAGGCCCTTCTGCTGGGACTTCTGCTCGTCTTTCTGTTCAGCCTTTCGCTGAACGCCGGCGACAGACTCAGCCCGCAGGCCGCCGCGGCCATGTTCTGGCTGGCCTCGGCCTTCTGTCAGGTGCTCATCTTCAACATGCTCTACGCCGTGGAGGAGACGGCGCAGGCCCGTCTCGGGCTGCTGCTGCTGCCGTCTCCGGTGCAGTCCGTATGGCTCGGCAAGGGCATGGCGGGCGCGCTTCTTCTCACGGCGGCCCAGTGCATATTCATTCCGGCCGTGTTCGTCTTTCTCGGCCAGCATGCGGGCGAGGCGTGGCCTACGGCTCTTTTCGGCATACTGCTCGGCAACGTGGGCATGGCGGCCGCAGGCTCTCTGCTCGGCGCGCTTTCCGTAGGACGCAGCGGACGCGAATCCCTGCTTTCCATCGTACTCTTTCCCCTGCTCGTCCCCATGCTTCTTGCCGGGGTTCGCCTCGTATCCATGGGTATTGATGCGGAACCGGCAGTGGAGGAGGCCGCGCGCTGGCTCGGTCTTGCCGCCGCCTTCGACGGACTGTTCCTCGCCTCCGGACTTCTTCTTTTTCCCTTCGTTTACAGCGGAGATGACTGATGACTCGTTCACGCCTCGCGCCCCTCGCCCTTCTGGGCGGTCTTGCTCTGGCGCTCTGCCAGTGGCTCGTCTATGTCTATGCCCCGGAAGAGCAGGTCATGGGACTTGCGCAGAAAATCTTTTACATCCATCTGCCTCTGGCCTGGTGGGGACTCGTCAGCTTCGGCGTCTCCTGCGTCTGCGGCATCCTGTACCTGAAGACCCGCGCCCTGAAATACGACCTGCTTTCCGCCGCCGCGGTGGAGACGGGCATGCTCTTCTGCACGCTCACCCTCGTTACCGGCTCCATCTGGGGACGCCACTCCTGGGGCGTATGGTGGACGTGGGACCCGCGCCTGACCACGGCGCTCATCCTGTGGTTCATCTATGCCGGCTACATGGCCCTGCGCGCCATGCCCATGCCTGAGAACCGCCGCGCCGCCCTCTCGTCCGTGGTGTCCATTGCGGGCTTCCTCGACGTGCCTCTGGTCTTCCTTTCCGCAAGGCTGTGGCGCTCCATCCATCCTTCGGTGTTCGCCTCCGAAGGCGGCGGACTGGAGCCGGAAATGGCCGTGGCCGTCGTCGCCTGCGTGCTGAGCTTCTGTCTCATCTGGCTGGCCCTCATGCTGCTGCGCTACCGGCAGATGCTGCTTTCCCGCAGGCTCGATGAACTGCTCTTCGAACGGATGATGACCGAAGACGAAAACGAACAACACTGATACCGCGCCGGAAGGCGGGGAGAAATACCATGACTGCTGTCACCTGGCTTATGGCGGCCAACGCCGCGCTCTGGATAGGACTCGGACTGTATGTGGCCTTTCTGGCCTCCGCACAGAAAAGGCTGGAACGCCGCATGGCGCAGTGGGAGGCCGACCATGACTGAGAGTTCCCGCCGCATCGTGCTGGCCGCCCTCGGACTGGGTCTCGTCGCCATGTTCGCCCTGTCCGTGGCATGGCGCACGGGTGATCATCCGCTTGTACGGCAGCGCCCCTCCTCCGTCGCGGCAGTCACCGGCGAGTCCTCCCCCGCGACCATGGAACAGACGGCCGAAACGCCGGAAACCAGCGCCATCATGGCCCTCATGCAGAAAATGAAGGCCGACCCGCACGACGTGGAGACGCTGCTGGAGCTGGCCCGTGTCTTTGCCGAACAGGGCGACACCGAAAGCGCAAAGGACATGGTGCAGCGCGCCGTGGTGGCCGCCCCTTCCGATTACAGACCGCCGTATCTCATGGGCGTCCTTCTGGCCCGTGAAAGCCGCTGGGAAGACGCCGCCGCCCAGCTTGAGCGCTCCATTTCCCTGAAGGACGACGCCGCCACCCGCTACAGCCTCGCCGTCATATACCGCTATCACCTGAAGCAGGAAGAGAAGGCCAGAGCCAATTACGAAACCGCGGCCAAGATATGCGAAGATGCGGCGCTCGCCTCCATGATCAAGGCGGAGCTGGAAAAATGAGCGACGAAAGGCAGAGCGCCGTCACTGACACCATAGCGGCCATCGCCACGGCTCCGGGCGCCGGAGGCGTCGGCGTCATCCGCATATCCGGAGACAGGGCGCACGACATCCTTCTTTCCCTGTTCCGGCCCTCGAGTCCCGCCTTTCAGGACTTCACACCTCGCATGCTGCATCACGGCCGCATACTGGACGCCGCGGACCGCGAGGCGGACGATGCGCTGGTGGTCTTCTTCAAGGGACCGCACTCCTTCACCGGCGAAGACTGCGCCGAAATACAGGGACACGGCGGCCCCGCCGTCATGGCCGCGCTGCTGGAATCCGTCCTGTCCCGCGGGGCGCGCATGGCCGAACGCGGGGAGTTCACGAGGCGCGCCTTTCTGAACGGCCGCATGGAGCTCTCCCAGGCCGAAGCCGTGGCCGAGCTCATCGCCGCGCCCTCGCGCGAAGGCGTGTATCTCGCCTCGGCCAAGCTGGACGGACTTCTGGGCCGCAGGGTGGAGGAACTTCGCGGCAGGCTGGAATATCTGCGGCAGAGAGTATGCCTTGCCATCGACTTTCCCGATGAGGAAGGCGAGTGTCTGCCCCCGCAGGAATTTTCCGCCATCACGCAGGAAGTGGCCGCGGGCATACGCGCGCTGCTGGCCGGATATGAACGCGCCCGCTGCTGGCGCGAAGGCGCGCTTGTCGTGCTGGCCGGGCAGGTGAATGCGGGCAAGTCCAGTCTCATGAACGCCTTTCTCGGCCGTCCGCGGGCCATCGTCACGGAGAAACCGGGCACCACGCGCGACTATCTGGAAGAGCAGACTACCCTTGCCGGGCTGCCCGTGCGTCTTGTGGATACGGCAGGACTTCGCGAGTACAGCGAGGATTCCATCGAACTTGAAGGCATGCGGCGCGGACGGGAGCTCATGGAAAGCGCCCGCTGCATTCTTCTGGTGCTGGACGGCTCGCGCGCCTCTTCCGGCTCCCTCGAAGCCTTTGAAGCGGAAAAGCGTCTGCTGCAGGAACTGGGACCGGAGCGCTGTCTCGTTTTGTGGAACAAAGCCGACCTTATGCCCCTGCCCGAAGGCGTCACGCAGTTTCACGGCGCGCCCCTGCTGCCCGTTTCCGCGCGCGGCGGCACGGGTATCGACGAATTGTGCGCGGCCGTACGCGCCCTCTGCCTTCAGGACGATACGCCGGAGGAAGGCGACATCGCCCCGAACATCCGTCAGGCGGAACAGCTGCGCAAGGCGCTGGAGGCGCTGGAGGCGCTGGAAAAGGCCATCGCCCTCCTCGTTCCCCCGGACCTTTGCAGCATCCATCTGGAAACGGCCTGCGCGCATCTTGCGGACATCACCGGCCTGAACAGCACGGAAGAAACGCTCAACGCCATCTTCGCCTCGTTCTGCATCGGCAAATAAGCCGTCATTTCCGCAACTTTTTCCGTCCCTCTGCGGCCCGGCGCCTGCCCCGCCGGGCCTTTTTCTCGCGCAACAGCCCGGCAACACGGACTTTCCCGGGGAAAGCCCGTCCGACGCCCCTTTTCGGCGCATCTCTTGCCCGCGTGGTCGTTCCATGATACTCCTTGACGGCAAGGTTATACTTTATGTCTGCTGATACCGCGCCCCGCTTTTCCCGCACCCCGCAGAAACGACAGCCTCTTTCCCCTGCCGTTCTTCAGCCGTGTCTGAGCAAGGAGGAAATCAACCTTCTGCCCATTCAGGCATGGGAGGGCCCCGTCGTGCTCATACAGGACGAAGCGGACCTTGCCGCCGCGCTGGAAAAACTCCGTCAGGAAACGGTGCTCGGCTTCGATACCGAAACCCGGCCCACGTTCACCAAGGGCAAAACCTGCCGCCCCGCCCTCATTCAGCTCGCCACCGCGGACACGGTCTATCTTATCCAGCTCACGCATGTGTCCTTCTGCGACGACATAGCCGACCTGCTCGCCTCTCCCGAGGTGCTCAAGGTGGGCGTCGCCATACACGACGACATGAAGGCCCTTGCCCGCATCCACCCCTTTACCGCAGGCGGCGTGGTGGACCTTGCCGTCATGGCCCGCGCGCGGGGCATACAGGCACAGGGACTGCGTACCCTTGCGGCCAATCTCATGGGCTTTCGCATCAGCAAAAGCGCGCAGTGCTCCAACTGGGAAAACCGCGAGCTTACTCCTCAGCAGATCAAATACGCCGCCACCGACGCATGGGTAGGCAGAGAGCTGTATTTCCGCATGCTGCGCCTCGGCGCCGCCGGAAAACGAGCCTGAACGGGTACGGGAAGATTCCGTTCCCTCCGCTCCGTGTTCTTCTTGACTTCCTGCCGATTCGCCCGAAAATACGAACTGCCGCACCCCTACCGCCTACTCAGGCAGATTCCGACCTTCCCCTTGCCCGGCCACGGAACGGGAAGGCACGACGCGCTTTCGGAAGATGCCGCACAGCATAAAGGAAGTTTTTTCATGGACGCTTCCCTTCAGCATACCATACGTCTGCTCCCGCCGGAGCTTTCCAACCAGATCGCCGCGGGCGAAGTGGTGGAACGACCGGCCAGCGTGGTCAAGGAACTTGTGGAGAACAGTCTCGACGCCGGTGCCACCAGCGTGCTCGTCGAACTGGAAAACGGCGGACAGACGCTGATCCGCGTCACCGACAACGGAAGAGGCATAGGGGCCGACCAGCTTGAACTTGCCGTCACCCGTCACGCGACCAGCAAAATTGCCGAGATAGACGATTTGCAGAACATCCGCTCCTACGGGTTCCGCGGCGAGGCGCTGCCGAGTATCGCCTCGGTCTCCCGCTTCCGCATGATTTCCGCCCCTCAGCAGGAAGACGGCGCAACCGGCGAAGCCGCGTGCATAGAGGTGCTCTACGGCTCCATGAAACCCGTCATGCCGGCCGCCCTGAACCGGGGTACTCTGGTGGAGGTGTCGGAGCTTTTCTCCAATATCCCCGCCCGGCTGAAATTCCTGAAAAGTCCGGCCACGGAACAGAAAAAGACTCAGGAACTCTTCACCCGACTGGCCCTTGCCAGAACGGACGTGAGCTTCGTGCTCAAGACAGGCTCAAGAGAACTGCTCCGTTTCGAAGAGGGGCAGAGCCTTGCCCGCCGCATGGGTACGCTCTGGCCGCCCGCCATCGTGGACGCTCTGCGCCCCTTCGACCTCACGGTTTCGGGCATGCGCCTTCACGGCCTTACTTCCGACCCGCGCTCCTCGCAGCCCCGCGCCGATCGCATGCTTTTCTATGTGAACGGCCGCGCCGTGAACGACCGCCTGCTCATGCGCGCTGTGCGTCAGGCGTATCAGGGCCGCCTCACCAGCCGCGACTATCCGCAGACCGTGCTCTTCCTCGAACTGCCTCCTCATGAAGTGGACGTGAACGTACATCCCGCCAAAAACGAAGTGCGCTTCCGTGACGAGCAGGCCGTGTTTTCCGCGGTGCTGCGGGCGACGGGCAGCGCTCTTGCGGGCGTACCTCTGCCTTCAGGCCGCTTTTCGACAGGAAATCAAGAAGAATACGGAGCGGAACGGGAAGACACGCCGCGGCAGGATATCCCCGTGCACAGGGAAGAAACGCGTCCCGCCCGGCCGCTGGGTTTCTGGGGAGAGGCGGATGCCGTACGCGTGATGCCGAAGCAGAAACGCGAACCTCTCCGCCCGGCAGGGGAGGACGCGACTTTTCGCGGAACCGGCCTGTGGGAATCCGGCGCGTCCCGGAGGGACTTCTTTGCCGGACTTCCGCCTTCCCGGTTCCCGGCGGAGGAAGCGGCGCCGGAGCCTGTCGCACGCAGAAGCGCGCCATCTCTCCCGGAAGACGCCGCTCCCGACCTTTCCCAGAAAGAAAAACGTGCCGCCGCTTCCTTCCCTGATGATGCCGTCGCAACGGGGCTCTTGACCGATATTGACGATTCTGCCGCGGCAGTAAAGCCTGCGCGTCAGGCGCATCCTCTGCCGCTGCCCGACATGCCGGAACCACGCGAAAACGCCGCCGAACTTTCTCCCCTGCAAGGTTTCCGCTATCTCGGCCAGGTGGCCAGAACCTATCTCGTGCTCTCGCAGAACGACGAGACGCTGCTGCTGCTCGACCAGCACGCCATGCATGAACGCATCTTCTATGAAAAGTTCCGGGCCAACGGCTCCCGCGGTATGGCGCAGCCGCTTCTCGTGCCGCTGGAGCTCTCTCTGCACCCCGCGGAAGTGGAGCGTCTCATGGATATTAAGGACACGCTTACCCGCCTGGGCTTTGAAACGTCCCTCAGAGGCAGTCTCTGTCTGGTCGATTCCATGCCGCCGGAAATGGACCGTTCCGAAGCGTCCGCCTTTCTGCGTGAAGCCGTTTCCGGCCGCGTGGACGACCTTGAGGACCGCTGGATACACCATGCCTGCGCCACTGCCATCCGCGCAGGCCAGCATCTCACCCCGGAAGACGCCCTTCAGCTCGTGCGGCAGTGGCTGCGAACCGAAGAGCCCGACTTCTGTCCCCACGGCAGACCCTGCGCCGTGACGCTGGAAAAGGCGGACATGGAAAAACTCTTCAAGCGCAGGCAGGCCTGAAACCGGACTTTTTCCATAAAAGCCGCTGAAGACTCCCCCTCTCCGGCGGCTTTTATGCAACAGACGCCCCTTTCCGCATCGTCGCCGGCCCCGGCCACACTGAAAATATGCATCATCGCTTAGGAACAACGGACCAGAAAACACCGCTGGTCATTACAGGCGCCGTGCAACGACGACCTGCTTCCCGGCATAGGAGGAGAACAAGTGCACATTCCAGACAATCTACTCTCATATTATTGATATTATTTTATCTTACGCCCTGATTGTTTTTTTTGACGTTCAGGGATTTTGCCGCATATCTTATTGAAATTAATATATTTAAGTGCCATTTTTACACTTTGAATGAGAAAAAAATACCAAATACACATTGACTTGCCTTTCCCGTTGAGGCATAGCTGATAGACAGGAGAGACACTCTGGGCAATCGGTTTGCCGGTGCAGGGTGTGGGTTTCAGATTTCTTTTGTGTGAGGTTTTTCTCATGGCCAAGTCTATTTATGTCGGGAATCTTCCCTGGTCCGCCACCGAAGAGCAGGTTCAGAACCTTTTTGCCCCCTACGGTAACGTGCTCTCCGTAAAGCTGGTGAACGACCGTGAAACCGGGCGCGCCCGTGGTTTTGGTTTTGTCGAAATGGAAGATCCCGCTGCCGCCGCCGCCATTGAAGCTCTGGACAATTCCAGCTTCGGCGGCCGTACCCTGCGTGTAAACGAAGCGAAGCCTCGCGCTCCCCGTCCCCGCTACTAGCCTCCCGCCGAATACCCGGTATCACGGCAAAAGCGCTTCATAAGCCCTTCCGCTCCATGCGGCCAGCCGTGTTACCGGAAAAGCCCGAAGACATCCCGTCCGGGCCGCCCTGCCGGCAATCCATGCCCCGGTTCTTCCGGGGCTTTCTGTTTTAACGCTCCGGATTCTTTTCCTGTCGAAGCCCCGGCGGATTTACAGAACACAACCTTCTCTGCCCGGACGGTGTCTCATCTTAACTGGACATTCCCCGCAAGCTGGTTATGATGGAAGCACTTTTATTCCCATTCTGCCCATGCAGGAGGCTTGTATGCACTTTCGTAAGCCGGCGGCGCTTGTTCTGGCCGCAACCGTAACATTCGCCCTTCCCGCACTTTCGGGCTGCGGCCCTCATGTGGGAGGTTACGACTACAACGCCGGTGAGGCTCGTCAGTCCTACAGCGTCTATCATGCCACAGCCACCCACGTGCAGGAAGTGAACATCAACAGCAGCTCCAGCTCCAGGCAGACCATCGGAGCCGTCATCGGAGCCGTCGCCGGCGGTGTCATCGGCAGCACCATCGGCAGCGGTTCCGGCCAGACGCTGGCCACCGTAGGCGGCGCCCTTCTCGGAGGCGCGGCCGGCGCCGGCGCGGGAGACCTCGCTTCCCGTCAGACGGGCCTGCAGATTACCGTCCGGTACGACAACGGCGGCGAAGAAGTCATCGTACAGGGACGCGACCCGTACATCACCCCCGGTCAGCGCGTCCGTATCGTCGTCGGCGCGGACGGCTCGCGTCGCGTCGAGCCCGAATACTGATTCCGGCAAGAGAGATATTTACCCTTTTCAGCAACACTATCTATTCTGGGAGGACCAGATGCTTGATCCGAAACAGTGCGTTCTCTTCAGCGGCGGCGCAGCCGGCGCGGAGCAGTTCTTTGGGGCCCAGGCCGAAGCCTGGGGCATCGAAGAAGTCAACTACAGCTTTGAGGGCCATCAGATAGAGCGCACCCGCGGCGTTCGTGTGCTCACTCAGGACGAACTGGCGCTCAAGGACGTCAGTATGACGTATGTTTCCCGCCTCATGGGCCGCGAATACACCCGCGCGCCTCTGTTCCGCAAGGTCCTCCAGTCCATCTGCTGGCAGGTGAGCAGCGGCAGCGAAGTGCTGGTCGTGGGCGAAATTCAGGACGACAAGACCGTCAAGGGCGGTACCGGCTGGGGCGCCGAATTCGCCAAGCTGTGCAACAAGCCTCTGCTTGTTTTCGACCAGAAGCGCGATGCCTGGTTCCGCTGGATAAACGACGAATGGGTCAAGAAGGACGACCCCATCATCAAGCATTCCCGCTTCACGGCCACGGGCACCCGCTTCCTTGAAGCCAACGGCCGCAGGGCCATCGTGGAGCTCTACGCCCGTTCCTTCAACCGCTGAGCCCGGGGCGGTCTCCCCGCCCGATACGACACCGTCCCTCACCGAAACGGTAAGAGGCTCTCCCTGTTTCTCTGTGCGCAGTCCGCCCTTCCATCGTATGACGGAAGGGCGGACTGCCGGTTAGAGCCTCTTTCCGGTCGCGGAGCTCCCGCTTTTTCTGAGGATCGCAAAAAGGGTCGTCGGCTGAGCCACGCTCCGACAAGACCGCGGCAAAGATTCCGGCAACGCGCAAGACGCCCCGGCAACACCGCGTACCGACCTGTACAGGAAAAAACGTCTCCTTCCCGGTACGGACGACATGCCGGGAGATCTCCATTCCGTCAACAGGCGAAGGAACAGAAGTCCGCCGTCCTGTGCGGAAGCAGACCTTCAGAACGGGTCTGCCTTTCCGTATGTCCGTTTTCCGCCCTGCCCCGCAGGAAACAACGTCTTCCCGCCTCATGATGCATCTTCATCTGCCCTTCCACCGCTACGAATGTACCGGTTCCTGCGCAGGAACCGGCGCCGGTCTCACCGCTCACCTTTTCTGGGGCTTTGCCGTCCTGTTCTGGCCTCTGCTCTCCGGCCTGAATCCCATATCCATCATGGCCCACCGCATGATATGGACCGTGGCCTTTCTCGGCCTCGTGCTGCTCTCGCGCGGGCACATGCACGACGTGAAAACCGCGCTGCAGAACCGGCGCACCCTGCTCTCCCTGTTCGCGGCGGCCCTGATGCTGGGCTCCAACTGGAGCATCTATCTTTTCGCCGTCACCAGCGGACAGATTGTGGAATCCTCACTGGGCTACTTCATTACGCCGCTTCTCAATGTGCTCATGGGCCGCATGCTTTTAGGCGAAAAGCTCTCCCGAGCCCAGGGCGTTTCCCTCGTCCTGGCTTTTGTGGGGGTGACGGCCAGCATCGTCGCCTACGGCCGCATTCCGTGGATAGGACTCATTCTGGCCTTCACCTTCGCCCTGTACGGCTATGTGCAGAAAACCCTGCGCATGGACGCCGCACCGAGCCTTTTCGTGCAGGCGCTCATACTCATGCCCGCGGCCATACTCTGGCTGGGCTTCACGGAACCGGGCTTCGGAATCATGGGCTACGGGGCGTTGAGACCCGTGCTGCTCCTATCCACCATCGCCTTCACAGGCCTGCCGCTTCTGCTCTTCGGTTATGCCGCCCGCCATGTCACCCTGGCCACCATCGGCATTCTGCAGTATGTGAGTCCCTCCATCTCCTTTATTCTGGCCATCACCGTGCTCGGAGAAAGCATGAAACCCTCCGACATGATATCCTTCCCCGTCATCTGGCTGGCGCTTGCCATCTACACCTGGGATGCGCTGCGCCATCTGCGCAGTCTCAAGGAGAACGCATGACTTTGCCCCACAGAAACACGACAAGGCAGCTTCGCCTCGGCAACGTGCGCATAGGCGGCGGCGCGCCCGTCGTCGTGCAGAGCATGACCAACACCGACACGCGCGACGCATCCGCCACGCTGGAGCAGATAGAACGGCTTGCCGCCGCAGGCTGTGAAATCGTGCGTCTGGCCGTGCCAGACGAGAAGGCGGCAAAGGCGCTCAGAACCATAGCCGCAAACTCACCCGTACCGCTTGTGGCCGACATCCATTTCGATTACCGTCTCGCCATCGCGGCGCTCGACGCGGGTCTGCGGGGCCTTCGCATCAATCCCGGCAACATCGGCGGAGAAGGCCCGGTGGACAATCTTGCCGCGGCGGCGAAGGCCAACGCCGCCGTCATCCGCGTAGGCGTGAACAGCGGCTCCGTGGAAAAGGAGCTTCTGGAACGCTACGGCGGCCCCACGCCGGAAGCACTCGTGGAAAGCGCTCTCTCTCATGTGCGCATGCTGGAGAGACGCGGCTTCTACGACATCAAGGTCTCGCTCAAGTCCTCCTCCGTGACCGACACCATAGCCGCCTACAGACTCATGGCCTCCCGGACGGACTATCCGCTGCACCTCGGCGTGACCGAAGCCGGCACTCCCATGCGCGGCGCCGTAAAATCCGCGGTGGGACTCGGCCTTTTGCTTTTTGAAGGCATAGGCGATACCATACGCGTCTCTCTCACGGCCGACCCGGCGCGGGAAGCGGCTGTGGCCTGGGAAATTCTGCGCGCCGTGGGCCTGCGCAGCCGCGGCCCGGAAATCGTTTCCTGCCCCACCTGCGGCCGCACGGAAATCGACCTCATCGGCATGGCCGAAAAGGTCGAGGAGTATGTGCAGTCTCACCCGGCGGCTGCGGCGAGTCACCTCAAAATCGCCGTCATGGGCTGCGTGGTGAACGGCCCGGGAGAGGCCCGCGAAGCCGATATCGGGCTTGCCGGCGGGCGCGACAAGGGCGTCATTTTCCGCAAGGGGAAAGTCCTCCGTTCCGTCAACGGTCAGGATGCGCTGCTTGCGGCCTTTCTTGAAGAACTGAACAACCTTCTTACCTCTGCAAACTGAAGGACTCTCTATGCGCTGGAGCCGTTACTACATCCCCACCCTGAAGGAAGCCCCCGCCGACGCCGAAGTGGTCAGCCACAAGCTGCTGGTACGCGCAGGCATGATACGCAAACTCACGAGCGGCATCTACACCTGGCTGCCGCTGGGCCTGCGCACGCTGGAAAAGGCCAAGGACATCGTCCGCCGCGAAATGAACGCCGCCGGAGCCATCGAAGTTCTGCTGCCCATGGTGCAGCCCGCCGAGCTGTGGCAGGAATCCGGCCGATGGAAAAAGTACGGCAAGGAGCTTCTGCGCTTCAAGGACCGCCACGACCGCGACTACTGCCTCGGCCCCACCCATGAAGAAGTCATGACCGACCTTCTGCGCGGCGAAGTGAAGTCCTACCGCCAGCTTCCCCTGAACGTGTACCAGATCCAGACCAAGTTCCGCGACGAGGTGCGCCCCCGCTTCGGTCTCATGCGCGGCCGCGAATTTCTCATGAAGGACGCCTACTCCTTCGACGTGGACGACGAAGCGGCCAACGCAAGCTACGCATCCATGAAGGATGCCTACCACAAGATCTTCAGCAGCATGGGTCTGGACTTCCGCCCCGTGGAAGCCGACTCCGGCGCCATCGGCGGCAACTTCTCCCACGAGTTCATGGTGCTTGCCGAAACCGGCGAGGACTCCATCACCGCATGCACCAACTGGCCGGACTGCACCTGGGCCGCCAACGTGGAACGCGCTCCCATCACCACGGTCTTCACGCAGGATGAAACGCCCTGCCCGGCCATGGAGGAAGTCGCCACGCCCGCTCAGCACACCATAGAGGAAGTGTGCGCCTTCCTCGGCATTGCGGCCGACAGGCTGGTGAAGACCCTGCTCTTCGTGGCCGACGGCAACAACGTGGCCGTGCTTCTGCGCGGCGACCGCGAGCTCAACGAAATCAAGCTGGCCCACCTCATCGACGCCGACGACATCCGCTTCGCGACTCCCGAAGAAGTACTCGCCATGACCGGCGCCCCCGTGGGCTTCGCCGGCCCCGTGGGCCTCAAGGGCGTGGAAAAGATTTACGCCGACAAGGAGCTCATGGCCGGCAACGACTGGATTACCGGCGCCAACAAGGCCGACGCCCATGTGCGTCATGTGAGCCTCGTGCGCGACGTCACCCTGCCCATCGAATGGGCGGATCTGCGCAACGCCGTGGCCGGCGACCCCTGCCCCCACTGCGGCAGCCCGCTGGAAATCAAGCGCGGTATCGAGGTCGGCCACATCTTCAAGCTCGGCACCAAGTACAGCGAAGCGCTGCACGCCGTGTTCCTTGACGAAAACGGCAAGGAAAAGCTCATGATCATGGGCTGCTACGGCATCGGCGTCTCCCGCGTGGTGGCCGCATGCATCGAGCAGAACTTCGACGAGCACGGCATCATGTTCCCGCCCCAGCTCGCCCCCTTCGACGCTCACATCGTCTGCCTCGACCCGAAGAACGCCGACGTGGCCGCAAAATGCGACGCCATCGACGCCTTCCTTACCGCGCAGGGCATGGAAACCCTGTACGACGACCGCGAAGAGCGCCCCGGCGTGAAGTTCAAGGATGCCGATCTCATCGGTCTGCCCGTGCAGATTACCGTGGGCGGCAAGGGGCTTGCTCAGGGCGTGGTGGAAGTGAAGAACCGCCGCACCGGTGAAAAATCCACGCTTCCCGCGGACGAGTTCGAACAGGCCTTTCCTGCCTGGTACCAGTCCGTGCTGGAGTGCTGGAAGCGCTAGCCTTCTTTCCCGGAACGGGAGTCCCCGTTCCGGGATACTCGGACGGCCTTCGAATGGAGGAACCGCCCGCGCCCTCTTCCGCCGCGCAGCCTGCCGGCTTTTCTGCGCGGTCTCTCTGACTGAAGGAAACCGGAAAACGTCTTCCCGGAGGCTCCCGATATGGACGCCATTCTCAGCGTACGACAGGTGACGGAACATCTGCGGCAGGCCGTGGAGAGCCGTTTTCCGTACCTGTGGGTGCAGGGCGAGGTGACCAACCTCTCCCGCCCGACCTCCGGGCATGTTTATTTTTCCCTGAAGGAAAACGACTGCCTTCTGAACTGCGTCTGGTTCAAGGGCCAGCAGAGGGACGAAAACTTCGACCCCCTTACCGGTGAAGTATGGGAGGACGGTCCCCGTCCCAGCCTTGCCCGCATCATGGAAAACGGGCAGAGCGTCATCTGCGCCGGACGGCTCACGGTTTACGGCGCACGCGGCCAGTACCAGATGATGGTTGATATGGCGCAGGCCGCAGGACTCGGGCTGTGGCACCAGGAATTCGAGGCTCTCAAGCGCAGGCTTGCCGCCGAGGGCCTGTTCGACCCGGCAAAAAAAAGACCGCTCCCCCGGGAGCCTCGCCGCGTGGCCGTCATCACCGCGCCCACCGGCGCCGCCATACGGGACTTCATCCGCATAAGCGGCAACAGAGGCCTCGGGGCCGAAATACGCATTTATCCCGTACCTGTACAGGGCGAGGAGGCGCCCGCCCGCATCGTGGAGGCTCTCGAGCGCGCCGGACGCGACGCATGGGCGGAAGTGGTCGTGCTCATACGCGGGGGCGGATCCGTACAGGATTTGTGGGCCTTCAACGACGAGCGCGTGGCCCGCGCCGTCCGCCGCTGTCCCGTTCCCGTGCTCACGGGCATAGGGCATGACATAGACCACAGCATCACCGATTTTGCAGCCGACTACGCCGCGGCCACACCCAGCCATACCGCCCAGCTTCTGTGGCAGGAGCGTCACGTCCTCGCCCAGCATGTGGACGGATGGGAAACGTCCCTGCAAAATGCGCTTGTCCGACGCCTGAACGACCTTGCCATGCGCCTTGCCCATGCCGGACGCGCGCTTGCCATGCTTTCTCCACTGGCAAGACTGCGCATGCAGGAAGAACGCCTGTACCACGCCGTGCGGCACATGAATACGGCTCTGGAAGCCTCCCTCATCGAAAAGGCCCGCCGAATTGACGGCCTCGCCCTTCATCTTTCCGGCGCGGGAGAGGCCTGCCTGCGGCGCGCAGAAAACGCAGCCGAGCGCTCCTCCGCTCCTCTTCTCTCTCTCGGCCGCACGCTTGCCATGGCGCAGGAAAGGGAACTTTCCCGCCTGGAAACGCGTCTTCAGAGTCTCGACCCCTTCGAGCCCATACGCCGCGGCTACGCCATGACCTGCGACGAGGATGGCAATCTGCTGCGCTCGGTCGCGCACACCGCTCCGGGGCGCGCCTTTTCCGTGCTCATGGCCGACGGACGCATCCGCGGTACCGTCACCGGAGTGGAAGCCCGCCCTGAAGGAAACGCCCTGCCGCTCCCGGAAGCCCGCCCCGGAAGGAAACGCTCATGAAACGTCTCGCACTTTTTCTTTTTCTTGTTCTCTGTCTTCCCCTCGTCTCTCAGGCGGCGGAATACGCCGTGCCGCTCCGCGTCAGTCAGGGACATGCCTTTCCCGTATCCGTCACCGACAACGCGCCCTTCGAGGCGCGCATCCGATGGCGTGGAGAAACCCTCCTTGTCCCGGCCGTGCAGGAAAGGAACGGTGGGGTGTGGAAGGCCGAAATTCTTCTGGCCATGCCCATAGACGCCAGAGGAAAACACACCCTTTTCCTGTCCACGGACAGCTCCGACCGGAAGTTCTCCATTACCTCCGCCGCCGTGCCGTGGCCGGAAAGCATACTCAAGGTAGCCCCGAAGTACGTTGAGCCGCCCCGCGAGGTCATGGAGCAGATAAATCGTGACGCAACGCACAGTCGCGACGTGCTCTCCCTGCGTACGGAAAAGCGCTGGTCGCTGCCTTTGCAGCGCCCCGTGCCCGGCGGCATCACCAGCCCCTTCGGCGGCCGCCGCGTGTTCAACGGCAAGCCCCGCGCCCCGCACAAGGGCACGGACATGCGCAGTCCCGAAGGCGCAGAGGTGGTGGCCGCGGCAGACGGCACCGTAGTACTTGCCGAAGCGCAGTATTTCGGCGGCAACACGGTGTATATTGATCACGGACAGGGCGTCGTCAGCACCTACGCGCATCTTTCCTCCTTTGACGTCACTGCCGGACAGAGCGTAAGAAAGGGAGAAGTCATAGGACGTTCCGGCTCCACGGGTCGCGTCACGGGTCCGCATCTGCATTTCGGCCTGCTCGTTCAGGGCGTGGCCGTAGATGCCATGCCGATGCTCAAGGACCCGCCGGAGATTGTGGGCGGACCTTCCCGCAGCCTTTTTGACAGTCAGCCCACGGCAAAAACGCCACGGAGCCCGAAATGAAAAAGAAAGAACCCACCTTTGAAGAGCGCCTTGCCCGGCTTCAGACCATCGTTTCCGCCCTGGAGAGCGGAAACAGCCCGCTTGAGGAAAGCGTGGCCATGTACAAGGAAGGCCTCTCCCATGCCGCCGCATGCCGCGAGCAGCTGGAAAAGGCCCGTCACGATATAAGGCTCTGTACCGAAACGGGGACGGAAAGCTTTGAAGAAAAGAATCTGGACGAAGAATAACGCCTGACCCGACGCTCCTCTTCCGTCCTTTCATGCCCCGGACCGCCGCAACCCAAGGAGTGAATATGCCCGCAGAACTTCTCAGCAGCGTGGAGCAGTACCTTTCCTCCGCCTTTCTTGACGAAGACATCCCTCCCCGCCTTTCCAGAGCCATGCGCTACAGCCTGCTGGCAGGAGGCAAGCGTCTGCGCCCCGTGCTCTGCCTGTCCGTGGCCAGATCCTGCGCCGGCGACGCGGCGGACGAGGTCACCCGCGCCATCCTGCCTTTTGCCGCGGGACTTGAGATGATTCACACCTATTCGCTCATCCACGACGACCTTCCCGCCATGGACGACGACGATCTGCGCCGCGGCTGTCCCACCTGTCACAAGGCCTTCGACGAAGCTACGGCCATTCTTGCGGGCGACGCCCTGCTTACCGACGCCTTCGGCCACATGGCCCGGGCGGACATTCCTGCGGACAGGCTGCTGGAAGCCATACGTCTCACGGCCGACGCTGCGGGCGCGGGCGGCATGGTCGGCGGTCAGATGCTGGATTTGCTGGGCGAGGGAAAGACGCTGTCTCTGGAAGAGCTCCGTATCCTCAATGCAAAAAAGACAGGCGCACTGCTTTTCAACGCCTGCGAATGCGGCGCTCTGCTGGCTGGAGCCACACCGCTGCAGAGAGATGCGGCGCGCCGTTACGGCAGCGAATTGGGCATTGCCTTTCAAATTACCGATGATATACTCGATGTCGTCGGCGATGAAGCCACGGTGGGCAAGGAAGTGAGGCACGACGAAGAAAGCGCCAAGGCGACCTGGCCTTCCCTTCTCGGTCTGGAAGGCGCGCGCGAGCAGGCAAGACTGCACTGCCTTGCCGCCGAAAAGGCTCTGGACGGCGTCTTCTCCGGCCCCGACGCCGACTTTCTCCGTGAAACGTCCCGCAAACTCGTCAACCGCACCCACTAATCCGCCCAAGAGTTCCCATGTCCGACACGCCGCTGCTCTCCAGCCTGAACCTTCCCGGTGACATTCCCGGGCTTTCCCTCCCGCTCAAGCTGGCGCTGGCGCAGGAACTGCGCGACACCATCATCCGCGTAGTCACGAAAAACGGCGGCCATCTGGCGCCGTCTCTGGGTGTGGTCGAACTGACCATCGCGCTGCTCTCCTGCTTCGACCCGGCGCGCGACCCCATCGTCTGGGACGTGGGCCATCAGACCTACCCGTGGAAGCTGCTCACGGGCAGGGCGGAGAAGTTCGACACGCTGCGGCGCTACGGCGGCATTTCCGGTTTTCCCAACCGCTCCGAAAGCCCTTACGACCACTTCGGCGTAGGCCACGCCTCCACCTCCATTTCCGCGGCCCTCGGCATGGCCACGGCCCGCGACCTCCGGGAAGGAAAGGAACATGTGGTCGCCGTCATCGGCGACGGGGCCCTCGGCGGCGGCATGGCGCTGGAAGCGCTGAATCAGGCGGGCGGTATGGGCAAAAGGCTCATCGTCATCCTCAACGACAACAAGATGTCCATCTCCGAGAACACGGGCGCACTGTCCCGCTTTCTCAGCCGCAATCTCTCTCACAGCACCGTCATGCACATCAAGCAGCATGTGGCGCGCGTGCTCTCCCGCCTGCCAAAAGGCGAGAACATCGTGGACATCATCAGGAAAGGGGAACTCAGCTTCAAATCCTTCTTCACGCCGGGCATGCTGTTCGAGGCCTTTCAGTTCAACTACATAGGCCCCATCAACGGCCACGACATCGCCCAGCTCGAGCGTCACCTCGAGGCCGCCAAGAAACTCGACATGCCCGTGCTGCTGCATATCCGTACCCGCAAGGGCAAAGGCTACGCCCCGGCCGAACATGACCCTGCGCATTTCCACGGCATTTCCGCCTCCGTGGCCGATGAAATCAGCACTCCTCCCCAGCCGGAAGGCTGGAAGCCTTCCGGTCCGGGCTTCAGCAAGGCCTTCGGCGAGGCGCTCTGCACGCTTGCCGAATCGAACCCGCATCTTTTCGCCATCACGGCGGCCATGCCCGACGGCACCGGTCTGCAGGACTTCCACACCCGTTTTCCGGAACGCTTCGCCGATGTGGGCATCTGTGAGGAACACGCCGTCACCTTCGCCGCAGGACTGGCCGCGCGCGGCTATCACCCCGTGGTGGCCATCTACTCCACCTTCATGCAGCGCGCCTACGACCAGATCATTCACGACGTCTGTCTTCAGAATCTTCCCGTGACCCTCTGCCTCGATCGCGCGGGACTTGTGGGAGAAGACGGTCCCACCCATCACGGCGCCTTCGATCTTTCATGGCTGCGCGCCGTGCCCAACCTGTCCCTTGCCGCTCCCCGGGACGAAGCTGCCCTGCGGAGCGCGCTTTCCCTGGCCGTGTCCATGGACAGTCCCGTGGCGCTGCGCTATCCGCGCGGCTCAGGCCGCAGGCTCGATGTCTCGCACATACGTTTTGCCGACGCGCTTGAGGAGCACGGCAACGGCTACCCGCTCCCCGGCCACGGAGAGCTTCTGCTGCGCGGCAATACGCGCGTGTGCATCATGGCCGCGGGACAGAGGGCGGTTCCCTGTGCGGAAGCGGCCCTGCTCGTAGCGGAAAAGACCTCCCGTCTTGCTTCCGTGTTCGACGCCTGCTGGGTCAAGCCGCTGCCTGAAGAGCAGATTCTCGCCCTTGCCGTGGAAAACGACGCGCTTCTTCTGGTGGAAGAAAACAGCCTGCTGGGCGGCTTCTCCTCCGCCGTGCTGGAACTTCTGGCCGACCATGACATGCTGGGGCATCTGAAAATACGACGTCTCGGCCTGCCGGACCGCTTCCTTCCTCACGGGCCGCAGCGCCGACTCCGCGCCGACGTGGGACTCAACGTTTCGGGCATCACCTC
>CASFUJ010000007.1:0-1586 GCA_949297645.1 uncultured Desulfovibrionaceae bacterium | reverse complement strand
CCTGCCCCCCGCAGACACGACCATCTCATGAAAAAACGCAGAAAAAGCTCTCCCCGCAAAAGCAGAGGTCCCGTCCGTTACGGACTGGAGCTTGCCATTCTGTGCGTGCTGCTCATGGCGGCGGCCTATGTGGGCAACGTCAACCGTCCAGCCACCTCCCCAACGGCGGCGCAGAAACAGACGAGCGCCGAAAAGACAAACGCATCCGCACAGAAGCAGACAACTTCCTTTGCCGAAAAAAAAACCGCAACGCAGAAAAGCGACGCCCGTACCGAAACGAAGGAGGAGGCATCCTCCGTGGCCGATGCGCGGCAATACCGTCTTGTCCGTGCCGCCGACGGCGACAGCTTCACGCTCAAAGACGACAGAAATCAGAACGTCGATGTGCGCCTCTACGGTGTGGATGCCCCGGAAAGCAGCCAGCGCTTCGGCAAGCAATCACGCGAACACCTTCTTCAGATGCTGAAAGGCAGGACGCTGCGCCTCAAAACCCTGTACCGGGACAATTACAAGCGCGCCGTGGCCATCGTCTATCTCACCGAAAACGGCCACATCGACGCGCGTTCCGTCAACCAGCGTCAGGTGCAGGCCGGTATGGCCTGGGTCTATGACTACTTCTGCACCAGCGACATCTGCAATACATGGAAGCTGGAAGAGGCCATGGCCCGGAAGCAGAAGATAGGCCTGTGGAAGGACAGCAATCCCACGCCGCCTTGGCAGTGGCGGCACGCCAATCCCCGCCGCTGACGCCCCGGGACCGTCACGAAGTCCCCCCTCTTTTACATCTTTGACAAAGGCCTCTGCGCCAAACAGCGCTTGACGCCTCTTGCCCTTCCCGTCTATCCTTTCAACATTTCCCGCGATTACGCCCCGCGCGCCGCTTTTGCGCCGGGCGGCAACCCTCTTGCCATCGAGGCGACCGTGAACCACATTGTCATTTCCGTCATCGGGCGCGACTGCCCGGGCGTGGTCTATGCCATTTCCAGCGCCCTTTCCAAGGAAAAATGCAACATCGAAGAACTGAGCCAGACCATCCTCAAAGGTCAGTTTGCCTCCATCTTCATCGTATCCGCTCCGGAAGGCGTGAGCGAGGAAGACATACAGCGCGTGGTGAGCCTCAACCTCGAGGCCCGCAACATGGACCTCACCGTATCCGCCCGTACCTTTGAGACCGACACCTTCTCGAGCGGCGAGGAGACCGAGCCCTTCGTCGTCACGGTGAACGGCTCCGACCAGCCGGAAATCATCGCCATGATATCCGGCATCTTCGCCGAACAGAAGGTAAACATCGAAAACCTCAAGGCCATCCGCGTCGGCGAGGACACCAACGAATGCGTCCTCGTCTTCGAAGTGGCCCTGCCTCTGTCCATCAACCGCAACGCGTTCCGCCAGATGCTCCAGGCCAAGGCCCGCAGTGTGGGCCTGTCCATCAGCATCCAGCATCAGGACATCTTCGAAGCCATTCACCGCGTACCCATCGTCTAACCCGGATTCTGCCCCATGCTTACCGAACGCGAAGTGCTCAGCACTATCAACATGCTCCGCAACGAACATCTCGATGTTCGTACCGTCACCCTCGGCATCAG
>CASFUJ010000006.1 GCA_949297645.1 uncultured Desulfovibrionaceae bacterium | reverse complement strand
ACCTCATCCGCAAGGATTACTTCCCCAAGGGCGCCAACGTGCTCTTCCTGCACACCGGCGGCTCTCCGGCCCTGTACGCCTACCTGCCCACCTTCCGCTAGCAGGTTCTGAAGGGCGTTCATAAAGGAAGAACAGCCTCGTCCCGCTCCCGCGTCGGAATCGATGCCGGGGGCGGGATTTTTTTTCATGGTCTTTCACAGGCATGGAGCGGAAGACGCGCTTTTCAATCCGAAAAAGACGTGCTACCGTTTTGCCTTGAGGCCTTTCAACGTTGACGCGTCGGACCGCGGAGACTTCCCGCCGATGGATTCGATGTGCACGTTGCAGGGTTGCCGGTTCTGCGGAGGCGTCGTTTTATGGGCAGAGTTCTCCGAAGGGCTTTTCGGGTCCGCGTCCGGTGTTCACCGTTCGGGGGCGTTGCTTATGAGGAGAGTACCTGCCATTGATACAGTTCAAAAAAGAAACGTACAGCATTAAGGCCGCCGCATACATACGCAGTCTTATTCGTTCCGGTACGCTCAAACCGGGGCAGCCGGTGCGCGAGGCGCAGCTTTCCGAGACGCTCAACATCAGTCGTGCCCCCATCCGCGAGGCGCTGCTTCTTCTGGCGCAGCAGGGACTTATCTGCTCCGAACCGCAGAAGGGAAAGTTCGTCCGCTCCATGAGCGCCAAGGAAATATATGACAGCTATGTGGTCGCAGGGATTCTTGAAGGCGCGGCCGTGGCGCAGTCGCTTCCTCTGTGGACGAAAAAGGAGGAGTCCGCCTTCGACGATGTGGTCCGACGTCTGGACGAACAGGTGAACTACGCCGTTCATCTCGATACGCTCACCGAGATAGACGAAGCCTTTCACATGACCCTTCTTTCGGCATGCACCAACGAGCGCCTCATCGAGCTTGCGCGCACATCGTGTTCTTCTCTGGCCAAATTTCTTTATTATACCTACTGGCGTACCCTGTTCACCCCCAAGGAATTTTATGACCGGCATCATCTCATTGCCGAGGCCGTGAGGGGAAGAGACGGCATGTACATTGAAATGGTACTGCGCCGTCACTACGAAGAAGTGGGGCAGCGTCTCTCCGAGCTGGTGCATGAGCCGGAGGAAGAGCAGAAAAAGGACGGCACGGCAGACTGAAGGAAGGGCCGGCAGCCCCGGCGCATGCTCCGGCAGAACGGAAGGATGCGTGCGCAAGGAACCTTCGCCCTTTTGCGAACCTGTTTGTGTTGTCGTCATGGAGAACGCCCGGGCGGCGTCGTTCAGGACGGCGGCAGGCTGGCGCAGGCACGTCCGGAGGGCGAGGCTCTTCGCCGCTGCCCGATGACGGAAGGAGCAGGCGCGGCCAAGCGGTCTTCGGCACAGGAATCGGCGCCCGGGGCTAGCTTTCTATCCACACTTCTCCGATGATACGGAAGCTGCCGTCTTCTCCCGGTATCCAGTACAGTCCCTGAAGCCCGTGATGAAGCGTGCCTTTGCGCATGTAGCTCTTCATGAAGCAGGAGACCCAGTAGCCCGGCCCCTCCATCAGACGTATGCCTTCGCGGTCGAGAAAAAGTTCCTTCTGCGCGGTGAAATCCGCGCGCAGTCTTTTACGCAGGGCGGAGAAGGTTTCCCTGCCCGCGCGGGGATAGTTTTCCCTGTCGTACAAATCGAAAAGCACTTCCGAGCGCTGCTCCCTGTTGTCCATCCACAGCAGGGTGAGGTTCAGAATCCGTTTCCCCTCGGCGGAGAGCGGCGTTGTCGTTTCCGGGGCCGGAGGCGTCGGAGCTTCTTCCCCGGGAATGTCCTGGGGATTATCCCGTACCGGAGACTCTTCGACATTGCGACGGAAGAAAGAGAAGAAGCCGGAGGCGGGAGGCGGCGTTTCTTCTGCCTGAGAGGGGAGGCTTCCGGCCTGCGCCGGACCTTCATCCGTCTGCGGGGGCGTTTCGGCGGGCTGCGGTTTTTCCGGGACCGGCAGGAAGGGCGCACCTTCCAGATGTTCCGCCACGATGACGGGCGTGCCCGGCGCAAGCAGCGGAACGAGATCCTCGATTTCGTACCGGTCTATGGCCATGCAGCCGCGGGTGGTGAGTCCTTCGATGGGCTGGCCCTTGCTGTGCAGCCATATGCCGCCGCCCGTCTTGCCGCGCAGTCTGTCCGCCGGATTGGGGTAGTTGAGATTGAAGGCGTGCGGCCCGTATTCCATGAAGTCCAGCTTCTGGGTGATTTTGTGGGTGATGAAATAGACGCCTTCCGGCGTGCGCAGATCGCCTTCCTTCTGTTTGTCGCCCTCCCGGCGGCCGTGAATGCAGTCGAACTGCCGCGTGACGACGGGCTCCTTCGTCTGCCTTTCTACCTGAAAGAGGAGCTTGCGGGATTTGTCGGCGGCAAGGAAATATTCCGGCGCGTGCGCAGACAGGCGCGCCGTCCATGCGGCCGAGGCCGTGAGGGGGAACAGCAGGCAGGTCAGCAGAAGGAAAAGCAGCCGGGGCAAGGGAGGCTCCTTGTGTTTTGCAGGACCGCAGGGCGGTCGCGTGTAAGGGTTCTTCTGTTTTATGGGAATTTGTTGCGGATGACAATGCCGCAGAAAAAAGCGCCGCCTCCGTAGTTCGGAAGCGGCGCTTTTTTTCGGAAGGAAGAGACGGACTATTTTTCCGCCAGCACGCGGTCGATGATTTCGGCCTCGTAGCGGGTGTAATGGTTGATGTCGAAAATGGCGTCGAGTTCGGCGGGGGAGAGGTGCGCCTTTATTTCCTCATCGGAGCGGATGAGTTCGGGGAAGGAGGTATGCGTCTCCCAGCTTTCCATGGCGCGTTTCTGCACCACCACATAGGCCTGCTGACGGGGCATGTCCTTCTCGATGAGCGCGGTGAGCACGCGCTGGGAGAAGAAGAGTCCGTAGCTGCCCCAGAGGTTGCGTTCCACGTTTTCAGGCAGGATGCGCAGTCCCTTGAGGAGACGGTTCAGGCGGTGCAGTACATAGTCCATGAGAATGGTGGAGTCGGGCGTGATGATGCGCTCCACCGAGGAGTGGCTGATGTCCCGTTCATGCCACAGGGCCTGATTCTCCAGCGCAGCGAAGGCGTTGGAACGGATGACGCGGGCAAGCCCGCACATGTTTTCCGCGGAGATGGGGTTGCGCTTGTGGGGCATGGCCGAGGAACCCTTCTGACCCTTGGCGAAGCCTTCTTCCACTTCGTGTACTTCCGTGCGCTGGAGGTGACGCAGTTCCACGCAGATGCGCTCCACCGTTCCCGCGGCAATGGCGAGCGCCGTGAAGTAGTGGGCGTAGCGGTCGCGCTGGACGATCTGGGTGGAAATGATGTCTGCCTTGAGGCCGAGCAGTTCGCAGGCCCGGGCTTCCACCGCGGGGGTGATGACGGTATAGGTGCCCATGGCGCCGGAGAGCTTGCCGGTGCGCACGTCCTCGATGGCGTCGGCAAAGCGCTTTTTGTCGCGCAGAAATTCGGCGTAGAAACCGGCGAACTTGAAGCCGTAGGTCACGGGTTCGCCGTGTATGCCGTGGGAACGGCCCATGCAGATGAGTCCCTGATGCTCACGCACGAAGGCGCGCAACGTGTCGAGCACAAGGTCGAAGTCCTGGAGAATCATGTTTCCGGCTTCCACCATCTGCAGCGCCATGGCGGTGTCCACCATGTCCGAGGAGGTGCAGCCCAGATGGATGAAGCGGGCGGAGGGGCCTATCTTCTGCTCCAGGTAGGTGAGGAAGGCGATGATGTCGTGGCGGGTCACTTCTTCGATTTCGAGGATTTTGTCCACGTCGAAGGTGACGTCCTGCAGGATGTTCTTCAAATCCTCTTCAGGAATGACGCCCTGTTCGTGCCAGGCGCGGCATACGGCCTGCTCCACCTTGAACCAGTAGCGGTAACGGTTTTCCAGGGTCCAGAGACGGGCCATTTCCGGCCGGGAGTAGCGCTCAATCATGGTGGCCTCTATTTCGCGCCGGCGGCAGTGTCCGCGCCTTTGTCGGGAGCCGGGCTTTCAGCTTTTTGTGTGGAGGACGTCCCTTCTTCAGGCTTGCTGTCGGACATGGAGGGAACGCCCTTGCTCTTGTCGAAAAGATTGCTGGTGCCGTGCCCGTAGGAGGAGGCGAACCAGCCGCCGCCCTTGAGAATGAAGGATGTGTTGGACATCACCCTGTGACAGGCCTGCCCGCAGTCGGGGCAGGGCTGGGTTTCGGCATCGTCGCCGGAGCGGAGCCATTCCTCAAAGGTCTTGCGGCAGTGGGGACATGCGTATTCGTAAATTGGCATGGGAAAAGAGAGGGGTAAGCGAAAAAAACAGGAACGGCGTGTCTGCATTAAACGCCGACACGCCGGAAAACCGACGCTGCAGCCGGAAGCTGCAGCAATCCGCACCAGACTTACTTCTTGGCAGCGGCCTTGGCTTCGTGGATGCGTTCCTTGAGGCGCTGGGCGCGACGATGGCGGCGGCGGTCAAGTTCCTTGGCGCGTTCAATCTTTTTATGGGCCATGAGATTGCTCCTTAAAAGAAAATGTATCCAGAAGATATAAACCGTCCCGGGGGCGCTGTCCAGTGAAAGAACGGCGTCGGGAAGGGCGGGGCGGGCTTTTCTTCCGTTTCCTGTCCGCTTTACCGCGAGCCTTGCCAGCGGGCAGGGCGGCGCGTATGGTAACACGGCGAAAAGTTTTCGGAAGAGGTATGCCTATGTGTTGTAATGTTGTGGGAGATGGAACTCTGGCCGGACTGCTTGGTGTCATTGTGGAAAAAGCAGGGGGGGATGGACGCGGAGAAGTTTCCATGCCTTTGGATGAGAGGCATTATAACGTGCTCGGCAATGCCCACGGCGGGGCCATCTTTACCATCGCCGACATGGCTTTTGCCGCCGGCTGTCGCGGGGCCGGGATTCTGTGCGTCAGCGCCCAGTGTTCCATTTCCTATCTTCTGCCCGGCACATGCGGGCCGCTTCGCGCGGTGGCCGTTCCCGTGAAGATCGGGCGTACCCTCGCAGTCTATGACATCATGGTCCACGACGGCGAAGGACGGGAAATCGCCAAGGCCGTCATGACCGGCTATGTGCTCAGAAAACTGCACTGTGAGGAGCAGCATGACTGATATCTGCCGCGTGCCCGGGGACGGAGAAGAGCTGGACTTTTCCGATGATGACGCCCCGTCTTCCGGACAGGGGGAGATGGTGCAGTTCACGGTTCCGGAGAGTGCTGGCAAACTGCGGCTGGACGCGTTTCTCAGCTCTGCGGTCGAGTTGTCCCGGAGTCGTGTGAGGAAGCTGGTGGAGCAGGGCGCCTGTCTGGTGGACGGTCGCTGCTGCACGGCGGCCGATTTTCGCGTGCGCCCCGGCCAGAACGTGGATTTTCGCATGCCGTCGGCCTCGGAAACGCTTGTGCCGGAGGAGGGAGCGCTCGATGTCGTGTACAGCGATGAGAACATCGTCGTCGTCAACAAACCCGCCGGACTCACCATGCACCCCTGTCCGAGCTGCCCGGAAGGCACGCTGGTGCATCGCCTGCTCTACCGCTTTCCGCAGCTGGCCCTTCAGGAAGGACCGAGGCCGGGCATCGTGCACAGGCTGGACAAGGACACGTCCGGTCTTGTGGTCATAGCCCTTTCGGAGCGGGCGCGGCTCCGCCTCATCGAGGATTTCGCCGAAAGACGGGTACACAAGACCTATCTGGCCGTGACGCGGGGCGTTCCTCCGGCGGAAGGCATGAGCCGTCTGCCCATCGGTCGTCACCCGACGATAAAGACGCGCATGGCCGTGGTGCCCGAGGAGAAGGGCGGCCGCAGCGCGCATACCGAGTGGAACACGCTGTACGCTTCGCCTTCCGGCCGCTTCTCTCTGCTGGCCGTACGCCTTTTCACCGGCCGCACCCATCAGATTCGCGTGCATCTTGCGCAGGCGGGCTTTCCCCTGTGGGGCGACGCCGTGTACGGGCCGCAGGATAAGGCCTGCCCGGCGGCAAGACAGCTTCTGCATGCGTGGAAGCTGGAATTTGCGCATCCTGTCGACGGCAGGGCCATGTCCTTCCTCTGTCCGCCGCCCGCGGATTTTCCCAAGGCCATGCTGGCGCTGGAGCAGGGATTGCGCAAGGTCGTTCTTACCGGCATGCCCGGCTGCGGCAAATCCGCCGTGCTGGAGCGGCTGGAAGCGCGGAATATCCCTGTCTGGAGTGCGGATAAGGCCGTGGCGGCAGAGTATCTGCCCGGCGCAGACGGCTGGTATCTCATGCGTCGCCGTTTCGGCGAGGCCTTCTTTCATGACGACGGCACGGTGGACAGAGCGGCATTGACGCGCCTGCTGGCGGAAACGCCGGGCATGCGGCGCGAGCTTGAACGCATGATTCATCCTCTTGTGCGCGCTTCCATGGACGCGTTTTTCCTCAAGGCAGAAGCCGGAGGCGGAGCCGTGGCCGTGGCTGAGGTGCCTTTGTGGTTTGAAACCGGATGGCAGTGCCCGGGAGCGGAGATCGCGGTCATCGTCTGCCCCGATGAAATGCGGCACGAGCGCCTGCGCGCGACAAGAAGCTGGAGCGAGGAGAAAATCGCCGCGGTGGAGAGCTGGCAGTGGAAGCAGCAGGACAAGATGGACGCGGCCGACCTGCTCATCCGCAACGCGGGCACGCTGGAGGAGCTGGACGGCGAAGTCTCGCGTTTTTTCGATACGCTGGCGAAGAAACGTCGGGAAAAGGAAGAGAAGCTCTGCGCTCTCTGGCGCCGTTTGTGGAGTCCGGAGCTGTCGTGAGGGGGCTTTTGTCTCGGCGCTTTCCTTTTTAGGGCTTGTCCTGTCTGTGGGAAAAAGGCTAGGATGACTTGTGCCCGAAGGCAAAGCGACTTTTACTGTCCGCGCGGACGGGTCGTCTTCTTTGCGGCGGACCCCGGTCTTGTTTTCCCGTCGGACAGGACGATCCCGACGCCTTTTTCTGCCGGGCGGCAGCTCCCCCGACGTCCGTCCCGTCGTTTTCCGTCCGCAGACGGGCAGCGGGAGCTGCGTCGCAGGCGGGAGCGCCTTCGGCGGAGCCGGAAACGCGGCAGGCGGAAATTGCCGGACAGGCTTGAAGACGCGCGGAAACGACGGCGCCGGAGAGACGGAGGGATGTTTTTCAGGTGTGAAATTGTACCGGATTTCACATCATATGGCGGGGAGAGAATGTCCCCCAGTCTGGGGCGTGGGGTCTTTTTTTCTGATATTTCAACAGGTCACGCCTGATAAAAAGCTCTTTTCATGCATGCCTTCGGGCATGCGGCCTATATGTTGCATGACTAATACGCGGAACATACTAGCAGGAGTCTGATATGTATTCACTCGTAGAAAGCCGCGAGGCGGTGAACAACTGGCTGGAACGCTATGGCGTGCGTTTCGGAATTTACAAGAACGGGAAGTTCAAGGAACAGCTCTTTCCCTTCGACCCCATTCCCCGCGTCATCACGCCCGAGGAATGGGAGTATCTGGAAAAAGGACTGTCGCAGCGCGTCAGAGCTCTCAACATGTTCCTTGCCGACATCTACGGTGAAAAGAACATCATTAAAAACAATATCGTACCAAAATCCTTCGTCTATGCCTCCAGGGGATACCTGCCCCAGTGCGAAGGCATCCGTCCTCCCCACGGCGTCTTCGCCCACATCGCCGGTATCGACCTTGTGCAGGCGAGGGACGGCCAGTGGTTCGTGCTGGAGGACAATCTCCGTATTCCTTCCGGGGCATCCTATCCGCTCATCGCCCGCGCCATTACCCGCAAGGTCAGTCCGGAGACCTTTTCCGCCAACCACATCGAAGACAACCGGAACTATCCCGCGCTGCTCCGGCACACCATGGACAGCATGAACGTCAACGGAGGACTGAACGTCATCTTCACTCCGGGGCGTTACAATTCCGCATTCTTCGAACATTCCTATCTGGCGGAGCGCACAGGTTCCGTTCTGGCCTTCCCCGGCGATCTTCTCGTGGAAGACAACCATGTGTACTATCAGGGCATATTCCATGAAAAAACGCTGGTGGGCGCCATTTACCGCCGCGTATCCGATGAATATCTCGACCCCATGGTCTTCGAACCTACGTCCCTGCTCGGAGTCCCCAATCTGATGCAGGCCTACGCCGCAGGCAACGTGGCGCTGCTCAACAGCCCGGGCAACGGCGTTGCCGACGACAAGGGGCTTTATTACTTCGTTCCCCGCATGGTGGAATACTACCTCGGGGAAAAGGCCATACTGCAGAACGCTCCCACCTATCTGCCCTACTACGAGGAAGACAGAGAGTATGTTCTCGCCCATACGGAAAAGCTGGTCATCAAGGACGTCAGCGAAGCGGGCGGCTACGGCGTGGTGTTCGGGCGCGACCTTGAGCACGACCGCATGGAAAAGCTGAAGGAGCTCATCCGCACCGAGCCCCGGCGCTGGATTGCTCAGGAAGTGATTAATTTCAAGGACCTGGAAACTATGGAAAACCACGGGGTGGTCTATCGCAAGGCCGATTTGCGCGCCTTCGTCCTTTCTTCCGCCGACGATACCGTGGTCTGGAAGAGCGGACTGACCCGTTTTGCCCGTCAGGCGGACTCCTTCGTGGTCAACTCCAGTCAGGGAGGAGGCTTCAAGGATACCTGGGTGATGCGCGACCTTCAGTCGCTTCCCAAGCCGTTCTAGAACGCCTCCACACTCATGCAAAAAGGATATGCCATGTCTTCCATATCTCCTGCCAAGGCGAACCATCTTTTCTGGCTGGGCCGTTATGCCGAGCGTCTGTTTGCCCAGCTTCATTTCCTGCGCTACTACTACGACTTGTGTCTGGATGAAGGCAGGGAAGACGCGCTGACAATCTATTGCCGGAAGCTCTCCCTGACCGACTGCCCCGCCGACAGGGACGCCTTCCTGTATCAGCATCTTTTCGAAAACACGCCGGGTTCTCTTCTCTACTGCCTCGAGTGTCTCAACGACAACAGCATCGTACTGCGCGAGGAACTGACCACGGCCTCCATCAGCTATGTGAATCTCTGCGTGGCCACCCTCAACCACTGCCGTCACAAGCAGGACATCAATATCGTCCGTCTTCAGCCTGTCACCGACTATATCCTGTCCTTCTGGGGCTCGGTGTTCCAGCATGTGACCAATATTGCCACGCTGGACATGCTTTTTGTCGGCAAACATGTGGAATACATTGATATGTACTCGAGATTCGACTATCCGTTCAAGCGTGTCGCCGCGGAATGGGAAAGTCTGGACCACCGTCTCGGGCACATGGAGGACATGGTGGACGAGCGTTGCAGAAATCGGCTCAGGGAGATATTCTCCGACGAGGGCGAGTACGGGAGGAATCTCCCGGACGCGCTTCGAGCGTTGAACTCCCTGGTCCTGGTATGAAGCAGTTTTCCTATCGTTACGAAAGCAGCATCCGTTTCTCTTCACCGGTGTCCGCCCATTCCTGGCTTCTGCGCTGCATGCCCAAGGGGGAACCGTTCCAGCAGACGGTGCGGGCCTCTCTGCGCGTGAGCGTCACGCTCGGGGACGGCTCCGTCGTGCCCCTGCATGTCAGTCACGGGCAGGACGCGTTCGGCAATCTTCTGCAGACGGGGTATGTATCCGGGGCGCACGACCATTTCAGCATCCTTTCCGAGGGGGTGGTGCGGCAGGGCCTCTATCGCATCTGCGGCACGGCGCACGGCATGTATCTGGAGCCTACGGCGCTTACGCTCCCGGCCCCCGTCATGGAGCGTTTTGCCCGGCAGAACTCCTGCCGCGGGGCGGAGGGGCTTCTGTCCTGTCCGCTGCCGCACACGGCTGTTCTGGGCAGGGCGCTGTCCTTGTGCTCCGCCGTGCACCGGCATATGAGCTACGTTCCCGGAGTCACCACGGTGAGCACCACGGCGCAGGAGGCGTTTTCGCTGGGACGGGGCGTCTGTCAGGATTACGCCCATATCCTGCTTGTCCTGCTGCGCGTCTGCGGTATTCCGGCGCGCTATGCCTGCGGCTATCTTTCCGGAGAGGGCGCGACCCATGCGTGGGTGGAGTTCTTCGATGAAGGCGTGTGGAGAGCGCTGGACCCTACCAACGACCGCCTTCTGAGCCATGGCTGCATCAAGGTGGCGCACGGCCGCGACAGCGCTGACTGTCCTGTGAACCGGGGTGTGTTCACCGGCAGGGCCGTTCAGCAGAACACTCTGGTCATCAAAGTGGAAGAACTATGATAAAAACCGTCATATCCACGGAGCTGCCCGTCGATGAGCATCTGCTCATCCGCAAGAACAGCATTGTGGGCGGCTCCGGAAAAAAACGCATCTGCATCGTCACCGGTACGCACGGCGACGAACTGGAAGGGCAGTACATCTGCTACCGTATCGGCAGCATGCTGCAGGAACATCTCGACTTGCTGGACGGCACCGTGGAAATCTATCCCGCGCTCAATCCGCTGGGCATAGATTCCATCACGCGAGGCATTCCCAACTTCGATCTGGACATGAACCGCATTTTCCCCGGCGACCCCATGGGCAGCATGGCGGAAAACACGGCCTACAACCTTATTGAAGATCTGAAGGGCGCCGACCTCGTGCTGGACATCCATTCCAGCAATATCTTTCTCTATGAGGTGCCGCAGGTCCGCATCAATCAGCTGACGGCGGAAAAGCTCGTGCCGCTGGCCCGGTATCTGAATCTGGATTTTCTGTGGGTGCATGAGGCCGCCACCGTGCTGGAAGCCACGCTGGCCTATTCGCTCAATGCCCTGAACACTCCCACGCTGGTGGTGGAAATGGGCGTAGGCATGCGCATTACCCAGAGCTACGGCGATCAGCTTGTGGGAGGTATCCTGAACCTGATGCGTCATCTCGGGGTGTGGAAGGGCGATGTTCCCGAACCTCCGGCCGGACACAGAACCATTCTATCCACGGGCGGCAGCGTGGAGTTCATCAACGCTTCCGCTTCCGGCGTCTTCATTCCGCTCATCCGGCAGTCCAATCAGGCCGAGGCGGGGCAGACCATCGGCCGCATCGTGGACCCCCTGCACGGTGTGGTGCTGCAGGAAGTCGTGGTGGAGCAGCCGGGCTTCGTCTTCACCATCCGCGCCTATCCCGTGGTGTATGAAGGCTCGCTTCTGGCGCGTGTGTACAGGGAGGGCAGAGCATGAAACGTGAACGCCTTTTCGTCATGCCGTCTCCTTTTCGCGATGAATTCCGTATTCACGGTTTCCGTTTCGGTTCCGGCAGAAAGAGTATGGCCGTGGTGGGCGCCATGCGCGGCGACGAGCTGCAGCAGCAGTTCGTCTGCTCGCGTCTTGTCCATACTCTTCAGGATATGGAAGAGAGCGGCAAACTCATGCCCGGCCACGAAATTCTCATCATTCCCTCGGCCAATCCCTTTGCCATGAACATCGGCAAGCGCTTCTGGGCCATGGACAACACGGACATCAACCGCATGTTCCCCGGCTATCCTCTGGGCGAAACCACCCAGCGCATAGCCGCCGCGCTGTTCGAGCACATTCAGGGCTACCGGTTCGGCGTGCAGCTGCCGAGCTACTATCTGCCGGGCGACTTCATTCCCCATGTGCGCATGATGCACACCGGCTATGAGGACGTGGAACTCGCCCGGGAGTTCGGTCTGCCCTACACGCTGGTGCGCAATCCGCTGCCCATCGACACCACTACGCTGAACTACAACTGGCAGATATGGGAAACGCAGGCCTTTTCCGTCTATGCCGGCCCTACCGGCGTCATCGACGTCTCCAGCGCCGACGAAAGTCTTGCCGCCATACTGCGTTTCATGGATCTGCACGGCCTTATCCGCTACCGCTCCCATCCGGGCTATCACTCCGAAGTGGTGCAGGAGGAGGAACTCATCAACGTCAAGGCCTGCCGCGCGGGTATCATGTACAGCATGTGCAGACCCGACGACATCGTGCGCCGCGGTCAGCGTCTTGCCAGAATACTCGATCCCTACGACGGCTCCGTGCGCTGGGAAGTGCGCGCTCCGGAAGACGGCACGGTGTTCTTCATGCAGACGCGTCCGCTGGTGCTGGAAAATTCCGTGCTTTTCCGGCTCATACCGAGTTGATGTTTCAGAGGAGTGTTCAGGCCGGTATCTTCGGATACCGGCTTTTTGGGTTAAACGCCCCTTGAAGGGGCGGGCCTGATGTTTGTTTTTTCAGAAAAAGCGTTTATCGGCTCCGTACTTCTCCTGTCGAGGGAGCGTTCCGTTTTCTGGAGAAGAAGCGGGCGGAAGGCAGGGCGTTGAGTTTTTTTCTGCCGACATGCTGTTTGTTCAGCGCCCGCCGCGTTCCGCGTTGCCGAAAGCTTTCCGATACGAGCATAATCGGCTGCCGGTGTCCCGGCGGCCTTTCCGGAGAGAGCTCCCGGGTCCGTCCTGACATAAGCGTACAGGCGCCGGACGGTCTGGTTGTCAGAAACGGCAGAAAGACAAAGGCCCTCCGGAAGGGAGGGCCTTTGTCCGAAACGCGGTTTCTGTCCGTTACGCTTCCGGCGCGTCGAAGAGCATATCCTCTTCGGGATACATGGCTTCGTATTCCGCCTTGAAGGCGGCATAGCGGCCTTCGAGTATGGCCTTGCGCGCCCCGCGCACCATGTTCAGGAAGTAGGTGAGGTTGTGCAGGGAGTTGAGGCGGAAGGCGAGCAGCTCCTGACTGACGTACAGGTGGCGCAGGTAGGCCTTGCTGAAGGTACGGCAGGTGTAGCAGTTGCAGTGCGCGTCGAGCGGAGAGTCGTCTTCGGCGTACTGGGCGCGCTTGATGTTGATTTTGCCTTCCGAGGTGTAGAGCGTGCCGTTGCGGGCGTTTCTTGTGGGAAGCACGCAGTCGAACATGTCCACGCCCGCCTCGATGCCGTGCAGAATGTCCAGCGGCGTGCCCACGCCCATGAGGTAGCGGGGTTTGTCCTCGGGCAGCACGGGATTCAGCACGCGCAGGTTTTTCATCATGAGGTTCTTGGGTTCACCCACGGCAAGGCCGCCGATGGCGTAGCCTTCGAAGCCGATGTTCATGAGCTGCCTTGCCGAGGCCTCGCGCAGTTCGGGATAGGTGCAGCCCTGCACGATACCGAAGAGGAGGTTTCCCGCACTGCCTGCGGGATAGGCGTCGCGGCAGCGCTGCGCCCATTCGGTGGTACGTCTGACGGCCTTTTCGGCGTCTTCATAGGTGGCGCCGTAACCGAGGCAGACGTCCAGCGGCATCATGATGTCGGAGTTCAGGTTGCGCTGGATGGAGATGACCTTCTCCGGCGTGAACATGTGTTTCGAGCCGTCGATATGGGAGCGGAACTCCACGCCGTCGGCCTTCATCTTGTTCAGATTGCTCAGGCTGAAGGCCTGAAAGCCGCCGCTGTCCGTAAGGATGGGCTTGTTCCAGCGTATGAATTCGTGCAGACCGCCGCGCCGGGCCACCAGCGCGTCGCCGGGGCGCAGGTAGAGATGATAGGTGTTGCCCAGAATGATCTGCGCGCCGATGTCCTCCAGATCGTCCGGAGCCAGCGCCTTGACGCTGCCCACGGTGCCCACGGGCATGAAGATGGGCGTTTCGATGACGCCGTGCGCGGTGTGCAGAAGGCCGGCGCGGGCGTTGCCGTCCTTGCCCAGAAGTTCGAAGGTGCCGGGGGCTTTTTCCATGGAAGGCCTCATGAAGGTTAGAGTGCGAGCTTCCAGCACAGAAGCAGAAGCAGGGGAGCGGTGCAGCTGAGCAGAAATTCCAGCGGTCGGGGCAGGCCGTCGTCATGCCGTATGGCGAAACTGGCGATGAGTCCGACGAGAAAGCCGGAAATCAGACCGAAAATATGGGCGGCGTAGTCAATGTTTTGACCTTCCGCTCCCAGCATGGCAAGAAAGGCCAGCCCCGCAGCCACGGGAAGCGCCAGACGTCGGAAACCGCGCGCGGAACTGCGCACCACGATGTCGGCGCAGAGCAGTCCCACGATACTGAACATGGCCGTGGAAAAGCCGAGACTGGCATAGCCCGGGTCGCGGTAGAGTACGTTCAGGGCGTTGCCGAGCATGCCGGAAGCCAGCGTTGCGGCCAGCGTGAGTCCGAGTCCCAGCCGTCGGGCAAGCAGGATAAGGAAGGGCGAGCCGAAGACCACGTTGCTGAAAAGGTGCAGGCTGTCGGCATGCAGGGTGAGCGCCGTGGCCGTGCGCCACCATTCTCCGGCGCGCACCCGTGTCACGTCCAGCTTGCCGCACATCTTCCAGTAATCGGGGTCGGGCAGATGCTCGAAGGGCAGAGGCCACCAGCCCATATACAGACCGTGCCAGAAGATGAGAAAGAGCATGACGAGCATGGCCCAGTGGGCGTTGTGCCTCTGTGGCAGCGGTCGGGGGGCAGGCGCTTTTTCCGAGGCGACGGCGGAAAGCTCCGTGCGGGCCAGCGTCTCGTACATGGCCGGAACGAAAGCCCGCGTCTGCGAGCCGTGCCCGGTGATGATGTAGGGAATGTCGCTGGAGTCGAGCACCAGACGCAGCAGTTCCATCTGCCTCGTACCGAGGGCGGGAAGGCTGCGTCCCATGTGCCCCGGCCCCTGAAAGTCCACCACGCGCCAGTTTTCCGGCACGCGCGCGGAGCGCCGGCACATGGCTATGCGGCGCCTGGGGCGATGTCGGAAGGGGGCGTGAATCTCACTCATGGCTGGGACCGTCGGCAGGCTCTTTTCCCCCACAGAAGGGGACAGCGCCGCGGGAGTATTATTAATCAAAAAAGGCGGAGATGGATATCCCCGCCTTTGGAAACATCGGCAAGCCGGATTATTCGGCGTCGTTCTTGACGACGGGCTTCACCACGGCGCCGGAACGGAGGCAGCGGGTGCACACGTTGATGGTGCGCACGGTGCCGTCGGCGTCCTGATGGCGGACAGCCTGCAGGTTGGGATTGAAGCGACGCTTGGTCTTGATATTGGAATGGCTCACAAGGTTGCCCACCTGAGCTTTCTTGCCGCAGATCTCACACTGTTTACCCATGGTATTCCTCCATAAAAAAGCCCGAGTGGGGCGGAATGCTGCTTGAACAGATACTTCTTGTATCGTAAGGACTGCTAGCAATAGCCTGAATTTTTAAAAAAGGCAAGCGAAAAAGGGGGTGACTGAGGGGCGGCGGACGTTTTTCGAGCCGGAGCGCAAGGTCGGGATATTATTTAATATCCTGTTATGTCAGTAGGTTGAAAACGTGTAATTAGAACGGCGGCGCTCCTGCCCGGTGTGTTTTTTCTCTCCGGGGGCCGAAATGTGCGTTTTTTGCAGGGAAAATGGCCGGGAAGAAGCGGCCGTCGTTCATGACTTCGGAGCGTAAATCTTCCCGTTCCTGGCGTATGGGACAACCCGGCGGGAAGAAGGAAAGAGCCCGGGGGCCGTATGCCGGATGGGCCGGTCGTTTCAGAGCGGAAGGCCGGGTACGGTTCGGGAAAAAACGAAGGGCCCGGGCGGCCGTGATGCCGATTCCGGGCCCTGTATGGAGTGACTCCCCGGATATCCGGTTTGTCTCAGCTCCTGTTAAAAGTTTTCGGAAGGAGGATGGGGTGCGGGGGGAAGGAGGAAACCCTTTTTCAAAAGGGTTTCCTCCTTCCCCCGCCCTTCGTTAATCCTCAAATAATATAGGCGGCACGTCCGCGAGTGTGGCGACCATGACGGCCTTGATGGTGTGCTTGCGGTTTTCGGCCTCGTCGAACACGATGGAGTTTTTCGATTCGAACACGTCTTCGGTCACTTCCAGCGCTTCCAGTCCGAACTTCTGATAGATGGATTCGCCGACGGCGGTTTCACGGTTGTGGAATGCGGGCAGGCAGTGCATGAACTTGCACTCCGGGTTGCCGGTAAGTTCCATGACGCGGGCATTCACCTGATAGGGCAGCAGCAGTTCGATGCGCTCCTTCCACACTTCGTCGGGCTCGCCCATGGACACCCACACGTCGGTATAGAGGAAGTCGCAGCCCTTCACGCCCTCGGCCACGTTGTCTGTGCGCAGAATGGTGGCGCCGGACTTTTCGGCCTCGGCAAGGCACATCTGATAAATTTCATCACTGGTCTGGAGGGCGGCGGGAGCGATGGAGCGGAAGTTCATGCCCATTTTGGCCGCGCCCATCATGAGGGAATTGCCCATGTTGTAGCGGGCGTCGCCGAGGTAGGCGAAGGTGATGTCGCTGAGCGGTTTGTCGCTGTGTTCCATCATGGTGAGGAAGTCGGCCAGAATCTGCGTGGGGTGGGCTTCGTTGGTGAGGCCGTTCCACACCGGAACGGAGGAGAATTCGGCGAGCTTTTCCACGATGTCCTGTCCGTAGCCGCGGTATTCTATGCCGTCGTACATGCGGGAGAGCACGCGGGCGGTGTCGGCCATGGATTCCTTCTTGCCTATCTGCGAGCCGTCGGAAAGGTAGGTGCAGTGCGCGCCCTGGTCGTACAGGGAGGTTTCAAAGGCGCAGCGCGTACGGGTCGAGGTCTTTTCGAATACCAGAGCCACGTTTTTACCCTTGAGGATCTGCGGTTCCTTGCCCTCACGGCGGAGCTTCTTGAGCCGGGCGGCGAGCAGAAGCAGGTATTCGAGTTCTTCACGGCTGAAGTCCGCGATTTTCAGAAAGTCACGATTCTTGAGATTGCTCATGGCAGGCTCCTGTAAGGGCGGATATCAGAAGTGCAGCATCATGCCGACTTCATCGCATTTGTAGAATTTCGGGCACTTGCTGCATTCAGCCCAGACGACGGGGGAAAGGGTGTCGCGGTCCACGGCGGCAAAACCGAGAGAGGAGAAGAAGCCCGGGGCCAGGGTGAAGGTAAACACATGCGCCGCCCCGAGGGCGCGGGCATCCTTTATGAGGTCCTGCACCAGAAGTCTGCCGATGCCCTTTCGCTGAAGGTCGGGGTGAACGGCCACGGAGCGCACCTCGGCGAGGTCCTCCCACAGCACATGCAGGCCGCCGCAGGCGAGCACGACCTCCCTGTCGTCCAGCATGGCGGTGATGACGCGGTAGTCCTGAATGTTCTGGTACAGATAGAGCGGACCTCTGGCCAGCATGATGCGGGCGGCGGCGAATTCGTTGATGAGATTGGACATGCCGTCCACGTCCTGTATTCTGGCCTTGCGGCTGGAAAGCGTTGCCGGAAGAGAAATGCGGCTGATGTCGGGCAGCGTGGAATGCTCGCCGGAGATCGCCGTCTGCGGGGCGGAAGCGAAAGGATGCATGGAATCCCCCTCTGAAATGAAGATGAGTCCGAACCAATACCGCCCTTTGCCCATTCTTGGCAAGGCCCTGTGCCCCAATGTTCCCGCCGTTTTCGGAAAAGGGACGGTGGTACAGAAAGGAATTGCGTCCGGAAAGGGATTCTGATATCCTGTTTTCTGCTCTTATGATTTTAAACACGGTGAGGCATCGCCCGTGATGCCAGACGGAAGTGGCTGTTCCGTCCGCATGGTGCAGGCTCCGGGCATATAGTTTCCCCACCGGGAATTGCCCTGACGGGCAAAGGAAAGGAATTATGAAAAAAGTGAGAGTTGCTATCAACGGCTTTGGTCGTATCGGTCGTCAGGTTTTCCGCGCCATGCACGGCAAGTATGCCGACAGCGCCGAAATCGTTGCCATCAACGACCTGATGGACGCCAACACCAATTTCCATCTGCTTCAGTACGACAGCGCCTACGGCCCCGCCGGCTTCAGCTGTGAAGTGGCTTCCGAAAAGACTTCCGTGGGCGGCGTCGAGTGCACCATGGTCAAGGTCGGCGACTGGAACGTGGCCTGCCTTGCCGAACGCGACCCCAACAAGCTCCCCTGGAAGGATCTGGACGTCGATGTGGTGGTGGAATCCACCGGCATCTTCCGCAGCGCTCCCCAGGCCGGCGTGCATCTGGAACGCGGCGCCAAGAAGGTCATCATCTCCGCTCCTGCCAAGCAGCCCGACCTCACCGTGGTCATGGGCGTGAACCAGGACATGTATGACCCCGCCAAGCACAACATTCTGTCCAACGCCTCCTGCACCACCAACTGCCTCGCCCCCGTGGCCAAGGTCATGCATCAGGAATTCGGCATCAAGCTCGGCAGCATGGTCACCGTGCATTCCTACACCAACGACCAGCGCATCCTCGACCTGCCCCATAAGGACCTGCGTCGCGCCCGCGCCGCTGCTCTGAACATCATCCCCACCAGCACCGGCGCCGCCAAGGCCGTGGCCGAAGTCATTCCTTCCCTTAAGGGTCGCTTCGCCGGTTACGCCCTGCGCGTGCCTACTCCCACCGTGTCCATCGTGGACTTCACCGCCGTTCTCGAAAAGTCCACCGACTCCGAAACGCTGGTGAACGCCTTCCGTGCCGCTTCCGACACCTATCTGAAGGGCATCCTCGGCGTGAACGACCTGCCTCTCGTTTCCATGGACTTCAAGGGCGACTCCCGCTCTTCCATCGTGGAATCCGAATACTGCACCGTGCAGGACGGCAACCTCGCCAAGGTGGTGAGCTGGTACGATAACGAATGGGCGTACTCCGTCCGCGTGACCGACCTCATCCACTACATGCAGTCCAAGGGTCTCTAAGACCTGCTCCGCGGCAGCGGAATAAAGGATTCGCGCCCAAGGGCGCAACCAGCAGACAGATGGGCCGCCGCTCCTTATGGGGCGGCGGCTTTTTGCAGCCTCTTGCCTAGAAGGATGCCTCAGGGCATACTGCCGCCATGAAATTTTTTCCCAGTCAGTTCTCTTTGTTGAGCCAGGGGAAGGGCGCACGCCGGAACTTCAGCTACTTTTTCCGCGTCATCGTTACCCTTACCGTGTGTGTGGTCGTGTTCAGTCTTCTGTTCCACTACATCATGGAATACGAAGGTCGCGAATACTCCTGGATAACCGGGCTGTACTGGACGCTCACCGTCATGTCCACGCTCGGCTTCGGCGACATCACCTTCAATTCCGATCTGGGACGCGCCTTTTCCATCCTTGTGCTGCTGACGGGCATCGTCGGACTGCTTATTGTGCTGCCTTCCTCCTTCATCCAGTTCGTCTATACGCCGTGGCTGGAAGCGCAGAAGAAAAAGGAAGTGCAGCACAGTCTTCCCGTCTCGGTCCGCAATCATATCATCATCGTGGGAGTGAGTCCCGTGGCGCGCAACCTTGCGCAGGTGCTCTCCCGCTACGGCTTTCACAGCGTACTGCTATGCGCCAATACGCAGCAGGCGCTGGATCTCATGGACCTCGGTCTGCACGCCGTGGTGGGCGACTATGACGACGTGGAGGTCTATCGCGGTCTTCACGCCCAGAACGCCCGCATGGTCATCGCTCTCGACACCGACGTGCGCAACATCAACGTGGCCTTCACGCTGCGGGAACTGGACAAGAAGGTGCCCATGGTATCCCGCTCGGAAAAGGACGAGTCCATAGAGATTCTCAAACTCGCCGGCTGCACGAAGGTATTTCAGTTCCGCAAGACCCTCGGCCGTTCCCTCACGCGCCGGGTGATTACCGACAGGCTGCGCATAAGCCCTCTGGCCTCCTTCGGTCCTCTGGTCATTGCCGAGGCCCCCGTAAAGCAGACCTCCCTCGGGGGTATGACGCTCAGAGAGAGCGACCTGCGCGGCCGTACCGGCGTGAACGTGGTGGGGCTGTGGGATCACGGCGTGTTCGAACATCCCGGCCCGGATACGCTGCTCGAGGATCACAAGGTGCTGGTCATGGCCGGTTCGCAGGAGCAGATGGGCGAGTTTTCCCGTCAGCTGGCCAGAGAGCCGCAGACGCGGGAAAAGAACGGCCCCGTCCTGGTGCTCGGCGGCGGGCGCGTGGGCACCGCGGCCGCGCTGGCGCTCAAGGAGCGCGGTCTTGACGTCGTGGTGGTGGACAGGTCGAACATCGCTTCGCGCATTCCCGGGGTGCGCGTGCAGGTAGGGGACGCCTCCGACCCGTTCACGCTGGAGCAGGCCGGCATAAAGACGTCTCCTTCCATTCTCATCACCACCCATGACGACGACACCAACATCTATCTGACCATCTACTGCCGCAGGCTGCGGCCCGATGTGCAGATCATCACCCGCACCAACCTCGACCGCAACGTCCACGTTCTGCACACCGCCGGGGCGGACCTCGTGCTCTCTCTGGCCTCCATGGTGTCCAGTCAGATTATCAATCTGCTGGAGCCGGGCAGGGTATTCATGCTCAACGAAGGGCTGAATATCTTTCGCGCCGCCGCCGGCGAGGTGCTTGCAGGCAAAACGCTCGCCAACAGCGGCATTCGCCGGAATCTGCGCTGCAACGTGGTGGCGGTGAAGACCGCTTCCGGCGAGATGCTGGTCAACCCCGACCCCGGCCGGGAATTTCAGGCTGCCGACGAGCTCTTTCTTATCGGCAATGCCAGCGCGGAAACGGCCTACTATGAAGCCTACTGGCCCGATCGCGGTCTGCGCGACGGAGAGGAGACGCAGTTCTCGCACGCCGAGAGGCTGCATGAGCCCGGGGAAGGCTGGTTCTCCCTGTAGGACGGGGCGCCGGCCGAAAAAGGCGGAGCGGTTTTCCCGTCTGGTGTCCCCAGGGAGCATGCGGTTTTTCAGGCGCTGCGCCTTCCGTAGGGAAAAAGGAAAATTTCTCAAAAAAAACTTGACTCCACGGGTCGGTAAAGCTACAACTAGACCTCGCCCGAGATGGGCGTTTCCCTGGACGGCAGGGAAGGGCAGATGGAATCTGTCCTGCTGTACTCTGAGCATTCGATCAGGGTTTTGACATTTGCAGGCGTCGCACATGCCTAAGATGTCAGACCGCAGCGATTCGGGACTTCGCGGATCGCAAGGGTTTTCCGGTAACTGGGCAATCCGTTGCCGGGTATGTGTTGGCTCCTGCGGGACCACCTGTTTGACGGAAAGCAATTTCCGGACAGGCCAGGTTGGCGACCAGGATCGGCTTTTATGGACTTTTGCAGGGCTCGAACGGTTGCCATTGGTTCCGTTCTTCTTTTCCTCCCCCGCATATATATTCCATGAGCCGAACGACTTTGATGCTATCAAAGGCGTTTTTGGTCGTTGCCTGACGTTAGGTGTAGGACTGAAGGGCGTTTTTCCGCGCAAGGTGAGCGTTGGAAGGGCGCCTCATGAAATGACCGGCGCTTCGACCGGTCAGCCGCCCTTTCGGCGGTGGATTCTCCGGCTGAAATACTCCGACAGGGATCAGCCGGAGCGGGTTTGCCAGAAAATGGAGATTCGCAATGACGACAGTTGGCAGTGATCGTATCCGTATCAAGCTTAAGGCTTACGATTACCGCATCCTGGACAAGGCTGTGGCGGAAATCGTGGACACTGCGCGCAATACCGGCGCGGGTGTGGCTGGGCCTATTCCTCTGCCCACCAACATTCACAAGTACACGATTCAGCGCTCGGTCCATGTGGACAAGAAGTCCCGTGAACAGTTCGAGATGAGGGTCCACAAGCGCCTTATGGACATCCTCGACCCCACGCAGCAGACCGTGGACGCTCTGGGCAAGCTTTCCTTGCCGGCCGGCGTGGATGTGGAAATTAAGCTCTAGAGAGGGGCGTCATGTCTGAGAAAATGGGTATTATTGGACGAAAGCTGGGCATGACCCGTATTTTCGCCGACGACGGCAGCGCTGTTGCCGTGACCGTGGTCAAGGCAGGTCCCTGCCCCGTGACCCAGGTCAAGACGGTGGAAAAGGACGGCTACAACGCTCTTCAGATCGCCTTTGAAGAAGTGGCTGAAAAGAAGGTGACCAAGGCTATGCGCGGTCACTTCGCCAAGGCCGGCGTGGCTCCCTGCCGCGAAGTTCGCGAGCTCCGCCTCGCCGAACCGGCCGCCGTTGAAGTCGGCCAGGTCCTCACCGCCGAAGTGTTCGCCGCCGGCGACACCGTGAAGGTGACGGGTACCAGCATTGGTAAAGGTTATCAGGGCGTTATGCGCCGTTGGAACTTCCATGGCATGGACGATGGCCATGGCGACGAAAAGGTGCATCGTTCCGGTGGTTCCATCGGTAACAACACCTTCCCCGGACATGTGTTCAAGGGTAAGAAGATGGCCGGTCAGTGGGGCGCCGAGCGCGTGACCCAGCAGGGCCTGAAGATCGTGGAAGTTCGCCCCGAGGATAACGTCATCCTTATCAAGGGTGCCGTGCCCGGACCGAAGAACGGTCTGGTGCTGGTGCGCAAGCAGTAGTGCGCAACACAGGAGATGAAGCAATGGCTGTTATGAAAGTTTACGATCAGAACAAGCAGGAAGCCGGGGAAGTCACCCTCGCTCCCGAAGTGTTCGAAGTCGAAGTGAGGCCGGAGATTCTGAACCTTGTGGTTCGTGCCTATCGCGCCGCCCAGCGTGCCGGTACTCACGCCGCCAAGACCCGCGCCTTCGTGTCCGGCGGCGGCAAGAAGCCCTTCAAGCAGAAGGGCACCGGTAATGCGCGTCAGGGTTCCAACCGCTCCCCCATCATGCGTGGCGGTGCGATCATCTTTGGACCTCAGCCGCGTGACTACAGCTTCAAGGTCAACAAGAAGGTGCGCGCTCTGGCTCTGCGCATGGCTCTTTCCTCCCGCGTGGCCGACGGCCTCATGGTGGTGAAGGGCATTGAAATCGCTGAAGCCAAGACGAAGCTCTTCGCCGGCGTGGCCAGGAACCTTGGTCTCACCAAGGCTCTCGTGGTGGCCGCTCCCGAAGAAAACGGCGTGAATCCCACGCTGGCTCTCGCCGCCCGCAACCTCCCCGGTATCACCCTCGTCACCCCCGATGCCGTGAACGTGTACGACGTTCTCAACTGCAAGCAGCTCGTGGTGCTGGAAGGTGCTCTGCCCCACCTGGAAGAGAGACTGAAGTAGTCGCTCGCCTTGAAAGGAATGGACATGGATTACACGAAAATTCTTCTTCGGCCCGTGGTGACCGAAAAGGCCACCGCCCTTCGTGAAGAAGGCGTGTATGCCTTCTTCGTCGATACCAAGGCCAACAAGATCGAGATCGGTAAGGCAGTGGAAGAAGCCTTCAAGGTCAAGGTCACGAATGTCAATGTCATTACGGTCAAGCCGCGCCGTCGCGTGCGTCAGGGCCGCGTGAAGGGTCGCATCCCGGGCTATCGCAAGGCCTATGTCACCCTCGCCGCTGACAACAAAATCGATTTCTTCGAGGGAGTCTAGTCAATGGCTGTTCTGAAGATGAAACCGACCTCGGCTGGACGTCGTTTCCAGACTGTGTCCGACTTCGCTGAGATCACCAGATCCACGCCGGAAAAGTCTCTCACCGAAGGTCTTACCAAGAAGAGCGGCCGCAACAACAACGGTCGCGTTACCAGCCGTCGCCGTGGCGGCGGTCATAAGCGCCTGTATCGCATCATCGACTTCAAGCGTGACAAGATGGGCATCTCCGCCCGCGTCGCCGAAATCGAATACGATCCCAACCGTACCGCCCGCATCGCTCTTCTGAGCTATGCCGACGGCGAAAAGCGCTACATTCTCGCTCCCGTGGGCATCCAGCAGGGCGACGTTATCGAAGCCGGCGACAAGGCCGACATCAAGCCCGGTAACGCTCTTGCCCTGAACCGCATCCCCGTGGGCACCAACGTGCACAACATCGAGATGCATCCCGGCCGCGGCGGCCAGATGTGCCGTGCCGCCGGCACCTATGCCCAGCTCGTGGGCAAGGACGGCAAGTATGTCATCCTCCGCCTGCCTTCCGGCGAAGTGCGCAAGGTGCTCGGCACCTGCATCGCCACCGTCGGTCAGGTCGGCAACGTGCAGCATGAAAACATCAGCCTTGGCAAGGCCGGCCGCAACCGTTGGCTGAGCCGTCGTCCCAAGGTCCGCGGCGTCGCGATGAACCCTGTCGACCATCCTCTGGGTGGTGGTGAAGGTCGCAGCTCCGGTGGTCGTCATCCTGTGACTCCCTGGGGTATTCCTACCAAGGGCTACAAGACCCGCGCAAAGAAGAAGCCTTCCGGCCGTCTCATCATCAAGAGCCGCGGTCAGAAGTAAGAGGAGCCGGACATGCCCAGATCTCTTAAAAAAGGTCCCTTTGTGGACGGCAGCCTCATGAAGAAGGTAGAAGCGGCCGTTGCCAGCAACGACCACAAGGTCATCAAGACCTGGTCCCGCCGTTCCATGATTCTGCCTGAAATGGTTGGTTTGACGTTCGCCGTGCACAACGGCAAGAAGTTCATCCCGGTCTTCGTGACGGAAAACATGGTCGGACACAAGATGGGCGAATTCGCGCCCACCCGTACGTTCCACGGCCACGCTGCGGACAAGAAGACGAAAGCGGTCAAAAAATAGCGAGTAACGTTCATGGAATCTAAAGCTATCTGCAAGTTTCAGCGCGTTTCTCCCCGCAAGACCCGTCTGGTTGCCCAGAACATCAAGGGTCTTCCTGTGGAAGATGCCCTGAACCAGCTCAAGTTCACGCCCAACAAGCCTGCCGGTGTTCTTTACGGAGTGGTGCGTTCGGCGCTGGCCAACGCCTCCCAGTTCCCCGGCATCGATGTGGACTCCATGTACGTCAAGGACGTGGTGGTCAACGAAGGCCCCACCTGGAAGCGCTTCATGCCTCGTTCTCAGGGTCGTGCTATGCACATTCGCAAGCGTACCAGCCACATCACCGTAATTCTCGCGGAAGGACAGGAATAGGCTATGGGTCAGAAAGTACATCCTTACGGCTTCCGTTTGGGATATAATAAGAATTGGCAGTCCCGCTGGTTCAGCAAGAAGGAATACGCTTCCTTCGTGTTTGAGGACCACAACATCCGCAAGTACGTGAAGAAGCTTCTGTACAGCGCCGGTGTTGCCAGAATCGAAATCGAACGCTTCGGCGGTCGTATTCGTCTCATTCTCTCCACCGCCCGTCCCGGCATCGTCATCGGCCGCAAGGGCGCTGAAATTGAAAAGCTCCGCGCTGACCTCAAGAAGAAGTTCGGCCGCGATTTCGCTCTGGAAGTGAACGAAATCCGCCGTCCTGAAATCGAGGCCCAGCTCGTTGCCGAAAACATCGCCATGCAGCTGGAACGCCGCGTCGCCTTCCGCCGTGCCATGAAGCGCACCGTGCAGATGGCCCGCAAGTTCGGCGCCGAAGGCATCAAGATTTCCTGCGCCGGTCGTCTTGCCGGTGCTGAAATCGCCCGCTCCGAATGGTATCGTGACGGCCGCGTGCCGCTTCAGACCCTGCGTGCCGACATCGACTTCGGTTTTGCCGAAGCCCACACCACCTATGGCCTCATCGGCATCAAGGCGTGGGTTTACAAGGGTGAAATCCTTGATAAAGAGGTTGAACAATAATGCTTGCTCCCAAGAGAATCAAATTCCGCAAGTGGCAGAAAGGCCGCCTGCGTGGCCCGGCCAACCGTGGCGCTACCATCGCTTTTGGTGAAATTGGCCTGAAGGCTGTCGAACATGGCAAGCTTTCCAGTCAGCAGATTGAAGCCGCCCGTATCGCGATGATGCGCCACATCCGCCGCGGCGGCAAAGTCTGGATCAGGGTGTTCCCCGACCATCCCGTGACCGCCAAGCCTCTGGCCACCCGTCAGGGCAGCGGTAAGGGCGCCCCTGTGGGCTGGTGCGCACCGGTCAAGCCCGGCCGCGTGCTGTATGAAATCAAGGGTGTTGACCTTGAACTTGCCAAGCGCGCCCTTACGCTGGCCAGCCACAAGCTGCCTGTGAAGACCGTGATTGTGGTGAAAGAGGGGGCCTTCGCATGAAAATGAAGGAAGTTCGCGAAATGAGCGTCGAGCAGCTCCAGGCCAAGCTGGCTGAACTGCGTCAGGAACTTTTCAACCTGCGCTTCCAGCATGCCACTGCTCAGTTGGAAAAGACGGCGTCCATTCCGGCCACCAAGAAAGATATTGCCCGTGTGCTGACGGCTCTTGCCGCGGCCGCGAAGAACTAGGAGCGGATATGAACAGCGCAATCGAGAAGCGCAACGGCAGAACGCTCGTCGGAACTGTGGTCAGCGACAAGTGCGACAAGACCATTGTCGTGCTCGTTGAAACTCTGGTTCAGCATCCGCTGCTCAAGAAGTACATTCGTCGGCGTAAGAAGTTCACCGCCCACGATCCCATGAATGAGTGCGGCATCGGCGACAAGGTCAAGATTGTGGAATACCGGCCCATGAGCCGGAACAAGCGCTGGCACCTCGTGTCCGTGCTTGAAAAGGCCGTCTAGTCCCATTCGGGCTGACTAAAAGGAAACACTATGATTCAGGTAGAATCCAGACTCCAGGTGGCCGACAACTCCGGCGCCAAGGAAGTGGCCTGCATCAAGGTGCTGGGCGGCTCTCACCGTCGCTATGCCACGGTGGGCGATATCATCATGGTGTCCGTGAAGGACGCCATCCCCCACGCCAAGGTGAAGAAGGGCGATGTCATGGAAGCCGTGGTCGTGCGTACCGCCAAGGAAGTGCGCCGCGCCGACGGTTCCTACATCAAGTTCGATACGAACGCCGCCGTGCTTCTGACCAAGCAGGGTGAACCTGTGGGTACCCGTATCTTCGGACCCGTTGCCCGCGAACTTCGCGCCCGCAACTTCATGAAGATCGTGTCCCTTGCCCCTGAAGTGCTGTAGGAGCCAAGGCTATGAAACAGTTTCGTATTCATAAAGACGACAAGGTGATGGTGATCGCCGGCAAGGACGAAGGCAAGATCGGCAAGGTGCTGAAGGTCCTTCGCAAGTCCGACCGCATTCTGGTGGAGAAGGTGAACGTTGTGAAGCGCAACGTGCGTCCCAACCCCTACAAGCGCGAAGCCGGCGGCATCGTTGAAAAGGAAATGCCGATTCACGTCTCCAACCTGATGGTGGTTTGCCCGCACTGCGCAAAGCCCACCCGCGTTGGCTATCGGGCGACCGAAGACGGGAAGAAAGTCCGTTTCTGCAAGAAGTGCAACGAAACCCTCTAGAAGGTGAACGACGATGACCCGTCTGGAAACGATATATCGTGAGAAGGTGGTCCCGGCATTGCAGAAGGAGTTCGCGTACAAGTCTCCTATGCAGATCCCTGGGATCGAGAAGATCTCCCTGAATATCGGTCTTGGTTCTGCCAATCAGAACCAGAAGCTGATTGACGACTGCGTGGCCGATCTGTCCGCCATTGCCGGCCAGAAGGCTGTAGTCACCCGCGCCAAGAAGTCCATTGCCGCGTTCAAGCTGCGTGAAGGCATGCCCATCGGCGTGCGCGTCACCCTGCGCAAGGACGCCATGTGGGACTTCCTTGACAAACTCATGAACTTCGCCATGCCCCGCGTCCGCGACTTCCGCGGTATCCCGGATCGTGGCTTCGATGGTCGTGGCAATTTCACCCTCGGCATCAAGGAACACACGATCTTCCCCGAAATGGAATCCGACCGTGTGGAAAATCCCGTGGGCATGAACATCACCATCGTGACCTCCGCAACCACGGACAAGGAAAGCAAGCTGATGCTCGAGCAGCTCGGCATGCCTTTCCGCAAGTAAGGAGTGAGCAATGGCTCGTACTGCTCTTAAAGTAAAAGCCGCCCGCAAGCCCAAGTTTGCTGTTCGCGCTTACAATCGCTGCCCTGTGTGCGGTCGTCCCCATGCTTTCATGCGTCAGTTCGGCCTGTGCCGTATCTGCTTCCGCAAAAAGGCGCTGAACGGCGAACTGCCCGGCGTCCGCAAATCCAGCTGGTAATACCGGCTAACTTTCAGGAGTTATACCATGTTGACCGATCCCATTGCCGATATGCTCACGCGTATCCGCAACGCACACCTGGCCCTTCACAAGGAAGTAAGTGTGCCGCGCTCGAAGATGAAGGAAGCCATGGCGTCCATCCTCAAGCAGGAAGGCTATGTGGAAGATGTTACCGTTGATGACCGTAACATCACCATTGCGCTGAAGTATGTGAAGGGGCGTCCGGCCATTACGGGCCTCAAGCGTATCAGCAAGCCTGGTCGCCGTGTCTATGTGGGCGCTCATCAGATTCCCCGCGTTCAGAATGGTCTTGGCATCTGCATCCTGTCCACTTCCCGTGGCGTTCTGGACGGCATGACCGCCCATGCGGACAAGACTGGCGGCGAACTTCTTTGCGAAGTCTGGTGATCGCGGCTTAACCGCCGTTGACCTTCAGCCAAGGTAGAAAACATATGTCGAGAATAGGTAAACAGCCCATCGAACTTCCCAAGGGTGTGGAAGTTAAGTTGGGTGAAGATATGGTCGAAGTGAAAGGCCCCAAGGGGACCCTGCAGACTCCGATTTGCAGCCTGCTGAACTACGAACTCGCCGATGGTCACCTCACCATCACCCGCAAGGACGACACCCGCGAGAGCAACGCTCAGCACGGCCTGCGCCGTACCCTCATCGCCAACTGCGTGGAAGGTGTGAGCAAGGGGTTCTCCAAGACTCTCGAAGTCATCGGTGTGGGCTTCAAGGTGGCCGTGAAAGGCAACATCATTGACCTTTCCGTCGGTTACTCCCATCCCGTGCTGATTGAGCTTCCCAAGGGTCTGGAAGCCAAGGCGGAAGGCACCAAGCTCACCATTTCCGGTATTGACAAGGAACTGGTGGGTGAATTTGCCGCCCGCATCCGCCGTGTGCGCGAGCCCGAACCCTACAAGGGCAAGGGTATCAAGTATGAAAACGAAATCATCCGTCGCAAGGCCGGTAAGTCCGGCGGCAAGGGCAAATAGGGGTAACGGACATGATTCTTTCCAAGAATGAAAGCCGGAAGCGCCGCAAGGTGCATATCCGGAAGAAGATTTCCGGCACGGTCGAAAGACCCCGTCTGGTTGTGTACCGTTCCAACCTGCATATCTACGCCCAGGTTGTGGATGATGCCTCCGGCAACACGCTGGTCGCCACTTCCACGCTGACCCTTTCCAAGGGCGGCGAGAAGGCTTCCTGCAACAAGGCCGGTGCAGAACTCGTGGGCAAGGAAATTGCCCGCCTGGCCCTGGAGAAGGACATCCATAAGGTTGTCTTTGATCGTAACGGCTATCTGTATCATGGTCGCGTGAAGGCTGTTGCCGAAGGCGCCCGTGAAGGCGGCCTCGAATTCTAGTGGTCCGCAAGGACAGCAAGAGCAGGATTGATATGGAACAGCAGCAGCAAACGCAGCAGGATTCCGGCTACATTGAAAAGATCGTTAGTCTGAACCGTGTTGCCAAGGTCGTGAAGGGTGGCCGTCGTTTCAGCTTCAGCGCCCTCATCGTCGTTGGCGACGGCAAGGGCAATGTGGGCTACGGCCTCGGCAAGGCTCAGGAAGTTCCTGAAGCCCTGCGCAAGGCCACGGAACGTGCCCGCAAGTCCATGGTTCAGATTCCTCTGGTGGAAGGCACTCTGCCTTATGAAGTGCTCGGTCGCTTCGGCGCCGGTCGCGTCCTTCTGAAGCCCGCCTCCCGTGGTACCGGCATCATCGCCGGCGGCGCCGTGCGTGCCGTCATGGAAGCCGCCGGTGTCACCGACGTGCTCGCCAAGGCCATCGGCACCAACAACCCGCACAACGTCCTTCGCGCCGCCGTGGCTGGCCTGAGCTCTCTGCGCAGCGCCGAAGAAGTGTCCGAAGTGCGCGGTAAGAAACTGGAAGCCCCCCGCAAGTAGGGTCATAAGGTAGATTACCATGTCTGAAATCAAGGTGAAGCTCATCAAAAGCCGCATCGGCACGACCCCTGCCCAGAAGAAGGTTCTGGACGCCATGGGCCTGCGCCGTCGTGAGATGGAAAAAACCCTTAAGGATAACGCCGCCACCCGCGGCATGATCGCCAGCGTGTCCCACCTGGTTGAGGTCATTGCATA
>CASFUJ010000005.1 GCA_949297645.1 uncultured Desulfovibrionaceae bacterium | reverse complement strand
ATTTTGACCATAAAAGAAAAGATCTTTGGCGATTATCGAAAATTTGGTTTAACCAATTTACAACCTTTTCCCTTTTTTATAGATTAACGGAAAGGTATTGCACTACTTCGCGGAGGCGGGTTATGGATTTCTCTCTTTGGGCGTCAGGCTTCCCCGGCTTGTTATGGGAGATAGAACACCGCCGTTCGCGTATCCGCATGCTGAACGGCTGGCAGCTTCCTTCGCTTGGCGAGGACACTCCCCGCCTGCTCAAGGACGCGAGGTTCCGCCATCGCGTGGTCATGAAGTCCGACCACACGCTTTTGGGGGAATTTTGGGAAATGATGACGAGTCGCCAGTCAGCCATGGTATCCTTCCGTCTGGAGGGCAACCCGCATCAGTCCTATCTGCTTCAGGGCTGGCCTTGTCCGCAGGATACGGAAAAGTATTTCGGACTGCTCAAGGACGCCGTCTCGCCGGTGACGTTCGTTTCCAATGGTGCGGCAGGTACCTGCCAGCTTGCGCTGGGCCGGGCGCAGTATCCCGTCCTTGTGCTCAGTCTGGACGAGAGGGAAATCGTTACCTGCAACGAGGCGGCGCAGACACTGTTCGAGGGCGCGGCCAGAGGAGGCGGGGATTTCATGCTTGAGGACATTGCCCCAGGAGACATGGGGGAGACACTTCTCAACGCTTCCCGCCACGCTGTGGACGAAGAAATATGGGCGGGTACGCTGATGCTGCGCAGCGGCACCGGCAGCATACTCGGTTCGAAGGTGCGCATTTCTCCCTGTTCCACGGGAAAGGACATCGTGCGCATCGCGCTCTTGAATATCCCCAAGACTCCGGCCTCCTGCTCCCTTGCTCCTTGTGTGGAACCGGACGGTATGCCTTTTTCACTGAAGGAGGGGCTGGAAAAGCTGCTTTCTCTCTGTTCGGGGGTGGAAGGGCTCATGTTTTCCGATATCCAGTCTACACGGGGCAGGGTAGAGGTGTACGGCGTGGGCAGGCTTTTTTCCTCTCTCGCCTGGGGAACCTCTCATGCGTATGAAGGCACCATTGCGCAGGATATCGAGCGTTTCAGCCTGGATTCCCTCATTGTGGAGGACACGCTCGACAGCATCAAGTCCATAGACTGGGCCATGTTTATTCCCTGCGGCGTGCGCTCCTACTTCGCCAAACCCTTCTATTCCGCGGAAGGACTGCACGCGGTACTTATCTTCGCCTTTGCCGTGCCGTCGCCGGGAGGCATCAGCGATGCCGCGTTTCGGCCTCTGTATGAGCCTTTCGCCCGTCTTGTGGCCCGCTGGCGTGTGGGCAGGACTTAGGGTTTCATCCGGCCGTCGGGGATCGGAAGCATCATGTTGGGGAAGAAGAGACGGGGCGTCCTGCGGAGAGTCTTTCAGGGAGGACACGGTACGGACGGAAGCGCAGGAGCCGACAGGGCGTTTTTTCCGGACGGAAGAAAATTTCGGGAATACGTTGCGGGGGAAGAATTTTTACTTGACTATGCCGGGGCATTCTGGCAGAAATATCTGCGCAACGGGGGTGTAGCTCAGTTGGGAGAGCGCTTGAATGGCATTCAAGAGGCCAAGAGTTCAATTCTCTTCATCTCCACCAGAATTTGAAAGGGTCTGCGGTAAGCCGCAGGCCCTTTTTTCTTTTAATTCTCCGCGCGTTTTTCGCGCCCCCTTCCCGGGCGGGAGGCTCATGTTTCTGCGGCGGCCTTCAGCTTCTCGTACAGGCGTTCGACATACCCGGCTTCCTGCTCAAAGCCTTCGCCCATGAGAAAGACGGCTTCGAAACGCACCGCTTCAAGCAGCGTTTCTCCATCGTCCTCAAAAAGGTAGCACGGGTCGGCGCCCGCTTCGAGCAGCATGTCCGCAATGCTCAGCATGGCGTCGTCATAAAGGGCGAACATGAGCATGACGAGACAGACGGCGCCTGTGCGGCCGTTTTGTCCGCGCACGTCGAAACCGCGCTGCAGAAAAAGCCGGACGATGTCCGCAAGCGCCTTTCCGTTGCAGGGCTGCCCTGTGGTCTGCTCATGACGACCGAATCCGGCTATGACCTCGGAAAGCAGCGTGTCGTCGCCGTCGCAGGCGTTGACGTTCACCTCCTCCGCGAGCATCCGGCAGATTCCGTCCATGTCCGGCGGGCAGGCCAGACAGCATTGCAGCAGCTGTTGTTCTTTTTCCTTGAAAGGCATGGGACCTCTTTTTGTACCGGCTGGTCCGGCTCGTGCCGGAACTGTTTTTTACAGTACACGACGGGAGGACGGCCGGAAAGAGAACGCGGCAGGTAAGGGCGGATTTTTCATGGAGAAGAGTCCCGCCGTCACGGGAGGCCGTGACGAAGTCGCTCAGGACGGAAGAGACGGCGCGTGGTACGGCGGTTATGGTACCGGTATGCTGATGATGACGGCAAAACCGCGGGGACTCCGGTTCCGGCACAGGAGAGTGCCGTGCATGTTTTCCACGCTGTTTCTGACGATGGTCAGCCCCAGTCCGGTTCCTCCGGTTTCGGCGGAGTTGCTGCCTCGATAGAAGGCGCTGGTGATAAGGCTCAGCTCCTCGTTTCTGACGCCGGGGCCTTTGTCCAGAATTTCCAGAACGAGGGTTCTGTCACGGCGGAAGGCCCGGATGTCCACAGGACCGTCCTTTCCGGCATACTGCACGGCGTTGCGCAGGGCGTTGCTTACGGCTCTGCACACGTTTTCCACGTCGATGCTGGCCTGAAGGTCTTTTTCCACATGCAGGCGTACCTCTTTTCCTCTGCCGTCCTTTTCCACGAGATGGCGGAGAAGCGGCTCCAGAGCGGTCAGCGCCTTGGGTGAGGCGACGGAGGCGGTTTCCGCCTTCAGAAAGGCCATGAGGTTCTGCACATGGCTTTCCACGCAGCCGATATCCGTTTCAAGGTCCCGTATTCTGTCCGTCATGCCGGGAGGGGACAGGTCTTCCAGTACGGCCAGCCCCAGCCGGATGCGTGTGAGCGGAGAGCTGAGTTCGTGGGCGATGTGGTTGAGATGGTTCTGCTGGGTGCGTATCTTGTGGCTGATTTGTCCGGCCATGGAGCGGAAAGAAGTGATGAGCACGCCGATTTCATCCGTCCGCCCGGATGCGGGAGCGGGCATTTTTTCTTCGTCGTAGTCTCCCCGGCTGATATGTTCCGAGCATGCCACGAGCTGATGAATGGGACGTGTGATATGCAGAAGAAAGGGCAGCCACCAGAAGAAAGAGCCTGCAATGACGGCGAGAAGCGCGGCCAGTCCCGGCATGATGTTGAAGAAGCCGCTGCCGGTGATGGAGGGCGAGGAGACCGCAAGCAGCATGCGGTTGGGGTTTTCCTCTTCGTCCATGACGAAGAGCGGGCGGCCGAACCAGAACCGGCGCGACTGCCTGTCGTAGAGAAAGATGACGCTGGCGTCGGGCGTCATGCCCGCGTGAAGGTCCTTGATGGAAAAGATGCGTATGGAGTTGTTGGCTGCCATCTGCGGTTCGGGACACAGCTCATAGGGCGCCCGGGGGATGCTCCGGGCCAGACGGATGACGGCTTCGGGCACGTCGGCCTTTTTCACGAACATGTCGTAGTTCAAATCCGCCAGGTAGAACTCGAGCCTGTCGGAGCTGTTCTCTTCGAGAATGCGGTACCAGTCAGCCACGGACTTGTATTGCAGTTCCGTGGCAATACTGCGGATACGCGCATGTATGCGTTCGCTGAACCAGGAGGGAGGATACAGCTTTTCCGCCGGGCCGAGCAGCATCCACGCCGCCAGTACGGCGGGTACCAGGGCGATGAGCAGAAGATTGAGCAGGCCCCAGATAAAGAACTTCTGGTAGAGGTTGACGCGCATCAGTCCTCTTCCCTCCGGCTTTCCTTTTTCAGAAGTATGTAGCCCGTGCCCCGTATGGTTTTCAGATAGCGCGGAAAGCGGGGCGAGTCGCCCAGTTTTCGCCGGATGGAGGAGATGTGCATGTCTATGGAGCGGTCGAAGGCTCCCATGTCCCGTTCCGCCACGCAGTCCATGAGATATTCCCGGGTGAACACATGGCCGGGGCGCTTCATCATTTCGGCGAGGATGCGGAACTCATAGGACGTGAGAGGAATGAGCCTGCCGTCCAGAGAGGCTTCCATACTGTCGAGATCCACCTCGAGTCCGCACAGTGCGAGATGTCCGGCGGAAGAAGACGGAGCCTGCTCTCCCTGTTCCGTCTGGGAAATACGACGCAGGACCGCGCGCAGGCGGGCAAGCAGTTCTCTGGGGGAAAAGGGTTTTGAGATGTAGTCGTCGCTGCCCATTTCCAGTCCGGCCACGCGGTCGGCTTCGCTGTCCTGTGCGGAAAGGATGATGATGGGAACGGTGCTTGTGCGCCGCAGTTCCCGCAGAATTTCCAGCCCGTTCATGTCGGGAAGCATGAGGTCGAGCAGTATGAGGTCGCAGGGCTCCTCCCGGGCCATGCGCAGTCCGTCCGCGCCTCTCAGAGCGATGCTGACTTCCATGTCCTGAGGGGCAAGGTAGTCCTGCATCAGTGCGCACAGCTTTTCGTCGTCGTCGATAAGCAGAATATGGGGTGAACGGCAGTTCATCTTCATGTTTCCCCCCCCCTTAGAATATACCGTACCTTTACTGAAAATGTACATGAAATTTCCCTGTTCGTAAAAAGACCGGGACAGATTTACACTTCTTTACAAAGGGATGAAATTTTACTTACAGACGTTTCTTTATACATACAGATAAGAAGAAAGTGTTTTTTTTCAGAGTGCTGCAATGAAAGAGGTGGTTATGAAAACAGTATTTCTCAGAAAAGTCGTATGTTCCTGCGTCCTGTCCCTGTCTTTCTGCGCTTTCGCCGTGTCGGCCATGGCGGACGGCGGTGACGAGGACAAGCTCATCAGTCCCAATACCGCCAGCGTGGAAATGCTGGCCTCTCTGCCCGGTATGAACAGGGAACTGGCCATGGCCGTTGTGGGGTACCGTGAAACGCTGGGCGATTTGCAGAGCGTGGACGAGCTTCTGGAAGTGCCCGGCTTTACTGAAGAGATTCTGAACGGCATACGTCCGTACATTTCCGTTGACCCGTTGAAGACGGACTGCAACTGCTAGGCAGGGACCGAACCGGCTTTGGGGATAAAAAGCGTTGCCGTGGAAAGTCCGGTTCCCGGTACGCTGTGAAACAGGGAAAACATTTTAACTCAGGGACCCTCTCGTCATGTTTATGACGAATCCCTGGAACAAGGAAGGTCATCATGAGAAAATTCTGGCTCTCCCTTCTTTTTCTGGGCATTGCGGTAACGGCGTTTGCCGGTGAGACGCAGGCCATCGCGGCAGCTGCGGCGCAGGACGAAGTGGTCCTGAAGGTTCTTGACCCCCGGGCTCAGTTCTGGGGACCGCAGGCGCAGAAGTTATGCCCCCGTCTGGATACTCTGGACGGCAAGAAAATAGCTTTGGTCAACAACGGAAAGGCCGGCGGAGACCATATGATAGGTCCCATGCTGGAGGTTTTGTCCGCCAGGTATCCCAAAACGGAATTCAAAAAGTTTAAGGTGTCCTTCTTCGACTATGCCAAAAAAGAGGAGGATATGAAGGCCGTCGCCGAATGGGCGGACGGCGTTGTGGAAATGCTGGGCGACTGAGGTTCGTGCACCTCCAAGTCTGCGCGTGACGCAGGCCAGTATGACATTCTTTATAAGAAGCCCAGTGTGATGATGGTGGCTTCGGTGTTCGCCGAAGATGCGCAGGCCTCCGTGCAGGCCATGGGACTGCCCGATATGCCGGTGGTGGCCCTTTCCGTGGCGTCCACAAACGGGTTGTCCCACGAGGAACTTGTTAAACTTGGACAGGAAGTGGAACCCGCCGTTCTGGCAGGTCTGACCAGGATGACGGACGCGGCGAAGAACCGTATTATTGAAGAGCGGAAAGCCAAGCCCGTAGGCGAGTTGGTGTTCAAGGGGAAGACCTATCAGGATGCCGTGGACAATATGGACAAGTTCTTCCTGTCCCACCGCATGAGCGACGGCTACCCCGTGGTGCCGCCCACCCGGGAGAAGGTGGATGAGATGATTGCGGCCTCGGGACTGCCCGGGGATGAAATTCTCGGCGTCATGGAACCCCGCAAGGGGCTCGCCACCGTGGAGATGATAGCCATCAACGGCGTCATGGCCGGTTGCCGTCCGGCGTATATGCCCGTTCTCGTGGCCATGGCCCGTGCCTTCTGCGATCCGCATTTCGACATGCACGGCGTCATGAGCACCGCCGGTCTTACGGCTCCGCTGGTCATCATCAGCGGTCCCATCGTCAGGGACCTCAATCTCAATTACAGTTTCAGCGCTCTTGGTCCGGGCTGGAGAGCCAACAGCACCATCGGCCGCGCCTCCCGTCTGTTCTGCATCAACATCGGCAAGTCCTGGCCCGGCGTCAACGACATGAAGGACGCCGGCAATCCCGCCAAGTTCGGCATGGTGCTTGCGGAAAACGAAGAGCAGACTCCCGAAGGCTGGTCCACCTGGCGTGAGCGCCTGGGCTTTTCGAAGGAGGACAGCACGGTGACGCTTTATGCCGCACAGTCCTTCCGGCAGTTCAACGATTCGCAGAAGAACAGAAGTCACAAACCCTATCAGAAGTTTATCGACCCCATGGTGATTAACCTGGTGAACACCACTCTCGGTACGTCCATTGAACAGTGGGGCAAGGACATCATTCTCGACCTCAGCGCCGGAATGGCGGCCCGCTGGGCGAGCTGGGGCTATACGCCGGAGAAGATTCAGCAGGAAGTGTGGGAACGCACCGGCATCAGGCGCGACATGTGGGGACATGTGCCTCTGGGACATTTTGCCGAGGTGAAGGGCGTTCCCCCGGAATGGGATGACCAGCCTCTTGACGGCCGCGTCCCCGTGGTGCCCACTCCTCAGGACATCCGCATCATCGTGGGCGGCGGCAACGGCGCGGACGCCAGCCTCGTCATCGACCGCTGGGGAGCGGGCGGCAGCTACACCACCACGCATAAGGTGGAACTGCCCGGCAATTGGAAGAAGCTCGTGGAGGACCTCGAGCCCTGGAAGACGCCCATCGTCGTCAAGTAACAGGGCGTAAACGGCAGCGCTGTCGGAAAGGAAATATGTGACGTTCCGCATGGACGGCAGAAAGAATATCCGCACCGTTCCGGCAGAAGGCCGCAGCATGGAAAGAAGGCGGAGCCTGTTGCAGGCTCCGCCTTCTCCTGGTCGGTATCCATGGTGTCCGCGCGCACGGCGCATATGCCGCGTGTGCAGCCTTATTTCAGAGGCATGTTTTCGCGTTCGGTCTTCCACGGGTCGGAGACGAGGGCGCTTTCGGCGTTGAAGCGCATGGTCATGCGCTTCTCAAGGTCGAAGGGCGTCCAGCCGGGATTGCCTTCGGTGGCGAAACGCACCCAGGCGCCGTGCATGGCCTCGGCCAGGGAATCCGGGGGAGTCGTGCCGAGGGTGTTCTTCACTCTCGGGGAATCCCTGTGGTGCGTCTTGAAGACGAAGGGCACATCCACGCTGTGGGCCGCGCCCAGCTTGCCGTCGTACGCCGGGCTTTTCCAGGCAAAGGAATAGGCGAAGGCACGGCCTCCGGCGGCCATCTGGCTTTCCAGCACCTTGTTGGCCGGCATCCTGAAAATGAAATCGGACTGGAGGGCGGAGAACAGGTCGCCCGCCTTTTCGCCGCGTCCGGCCTTGCGGTAACGCTCCGCGATGTCGGCGGGGAAGCCCGTGGATTCCACGAAGCTCTTCACGTCGTTTTCGGTTATCTTGTCGATGGCGCCGCTCTGTACGGTGTAGAGACGCCATTCCTCTTCAGCGGACCCCACCATGATGTCCACGTTGCGGGCGGCGCCTTCGGCAATGCCGTCCACAGGCCGCTTCGGCAGGATTTCCCCGTCGTAATAGGGCTTGAACAGGGCCACGTTTCCGCCCAGCATGCGGGTCCATTCCGGGTTTTTGTTCTGCTTTGCGAGGAAGGCGGGGAAGGAAAGCAGCTTTTCCGCAGGAATCGCGGCCACGGCTTCGCGGCTGTTTTCCACGCCGTAGAAGGCAAGCAGCGCTTCCGCCACTCTGGAGGCCAGAGGGGCGTCGTACTGGGCCAGAGCCGCGGGGCTCTGGAGTATGGCGCGCCTGAAAAGGCCCTTCGCCATGGGCGAGGAGAGCAGGGAGGTGATGTGCGTGGCGCCGGCGGACTGCCCGAACACCGTGACGTTGTCGGGGTTGCCGCCGAAGGAGGCGATGTTGTCCTGCACCCAGCGCAGGGCGAACATCATGTCGCGCAGGGCCAGGTTGGCCGGAACGCCCCGGATTTTCAGAAAGCCGTCCACGTTCACGCGGTAGTTGACGGTGACGAGCACCACGCCGTCCCTCGCAAAGGCCGTGCCGTCGAAGCGCACGTCGTTATTGTTGCAGGTGGTGCTGCCGCCGCCGGGGATATAGACCATGACAGGGCAGTTGCTTTTGCCGGGCGCAGGCGTCCAGATGTTGAGGCGCAGGCAGTCGCCTCCGCCCACGGGCTTTCCCTGCCCGAGCTGAAGCGGAATGTCGCCGAATTCGACGGCATCCACGACGCCGCTCCACGGCGCCACGGGTTCCGGCAGGGCCAGACGGTACTTTCCCTCATAGGGCGGCATGCCGCAGGGCACGCCCCTGAACACATGCACGCCGTCCAGCACAAGGCCGCGTACGCTGCCTTTGGCGGTTTTGACCACAGGGCCTTCCGCGGCATGAGCGTGAAACGGCATGGCGCTCATGAAGGCCATGGCCGCGCTTCCATATAAAAACTGACGTCTGTTCATGCAAAGCTCCTGATGTTCGATTCTTGCGATTCGGAAGAAGCCGGTACCGCGTTATTCAGGAAAAGCGAAAGACGCCTCGAGGTAAAGCTCAAAATTTTACCTGTCTGTTCTAAGAAAGGCAACAATTTTTCTTTTTTTTCGAAGAAGTGCGCAAAAAGCGTATGGGAAGGCATAAAAAACGGGAGACGGCATGCCGTCTCCCGTTTTTTATGCCTGGGGAGAATTCCGATTACATATCGGGAGTGATGACTTCAAGGCCGCCCATGTAGGGACGAAGAACCGTGGGGATGACGATGGAACCGTCTTCCTGCTGGTAGTTTTCGATGACGGCCACCAGAGAACGGCCCGTGGGCAGGCCGGAGCCGTTGAGGGTATGCACGAATTCGGGCTTGCCGCCGCTCTTCGGGCGGAAGCGGATGTTGGCGCGACGGGCCTGGAAGTCCACGCAGTTGGAGCAGGAAGAGATTTCGCGGTAGGTGTTCTGGCCGGGCAGCCACACTTCCACGTCGTAGGTCTTGGCGGAACCGAAGCCCATGTCGCCGGTGCAGAGCGTAATGGTGCGGTAGGGCAGTTCCAGCTTTTCCAGCAGGATTTCGGCGCAGCGGCGCATGTTTTCCAGCTCTTCCCACGACTTGTCGGGATGAGCGAAGCGCACCATTTCCACCTTGATGAACTGGTGCTGGCGGATGAGGCCGCGCACGTCCTTGCCCGCGGAGCCGGCTTCGGAGCGGAAGCAGGGCGTGCCCGCGGTATAGCGCAGAGGAAGCTGGTCCTCTTCGAGGATTTCCCCGGCGTGCAGGTTGGTGACGGGCACTTCGGCGGTGGGGATGAGATAGTAGTCCCATGCGGGCATCTTGAACAGGTCTTCCTCGAACTTGGGCAGCTGGCCCGTGCCCTGCATGGTGGCGGCGTTGACCATGAAGGGCGGCAGGATTTCCGTAGCGCCGAATTCGGTGGTCTGGGTGTCGAGGTAGAAGTTCATGAGCGCGCGTTCAAGCCTTGCGAACACGCCGTGAGACACGCAGAAGCGGGAACCGGCGAGCTTTGCGCCGCGCTCGAAGTCGAGACCTCTGGCGGCCGCGCCCACTTCGAAGTGCTGCTTCACCGGGAAGGTGAATTCCCGCGGGGTTCCCCATCGGTGCAGTTCGGGGTTGTCGTTTTCATCCAGCCCCACGGGCACGGAGGCGTCGGGGATGTTGGGCACCCTGAGCAGCCACTGATAGACCTGCTCCTTGATCTCGGAGGTTTCGGCGTCAAGCTCCTTGATGCGGTCGGAGAGCTTGCCGAGTTCGGCCACCAGTTCGGAGGCGTCTTCGCCGGCGCGCTTTCTGCGGGCGACTTCGGCCGATTCGGAGTTGCGGCGGCTCTTGAGCGTCTCCACCTCGGTGAGGGCGGCGCGGCGGCGGGCGTCCAGTTCAAGAAATTCGTCGACGGAAATGTTGGAATGGCGGTCGGCGAGAGCCTTGGCCACCACTTCGGGCTGCTTCTGGAGAAGTTTGAGATCAAGCATGAGTGATTCCTCGGGTCTGCGTGATATGCGGAAGGGCGTCGTGCCCGGGCATTTGCAAGGAACGAATATTCTAGCCCGACAGTGGCGGAGCGTCAATGTCGGGTGCAGGGCGGAAGGCCCGCGCTCCGGGGCCTTCCGATATTCCCGCGCAGACAGACCGGAGGTTGTGACGGAAAAAGAACTACGGCTTTGTCACAGAGTCATGCGGAAGTTTTCTGACGGGCACTATGAGCGACAGAGGAATACGGAAGTCAATGGCTCCTGCCGGACAGTGCAGAGCGCAGGCTTCCGCGTGCCAGCACTCTTCAGGATACCGGACAACGGGGAATTCGCCTTTGCGCGAGCCGTAAAACACGTCCATGGGGCAGATATCGACACACTGTCCGCAGCGTATGCATTTTTCCTTATTGATGATGGGGGGCATGGTTATCTCCAGCTCATGATATTGTGGTCGCCATCCTTGCGGATGTAGTGTTTCTTACCGTTCAGGCGGAGATCCGGCAGTCGGAAATCGGCCCGTTTGTGGTATCCCCGGCTTTCCCGGCGCTCGAGAGCCATCTGAAACATGATGTCGGCAAGCTCGTACAGGTTGAGCACGCCGAGGCACAGGGCAAGCTCGTGGGGATTTTCCGCCCTGAGCGAGGTGAGGGCGTGGGCGTGTACGCGGCGCAGGTGGTTCAGGCCGTGTTCCATACCGGAGGCGCTGCGTATCTCGCCGCAGTAGTCCCAGGTAATGTTCTGAAGCGCCTGAAGCGCTTCGGTCCAGTGCGCTCCGTGTTCCCGCTCCAGCATGGCGCCGAGGCGTGTCGCGAGTGTATTCACCACCGTTTCGTGTACGGCAGGCTCATTCGCCTTCTTCTTGACCAGGACATAGTCGGCGGCCGCATCCGCCGCCCACCAGCCCGTGACGGCGGCTCCGGCAATGCCGCCGTAGCCTTCGTCGCCTCCCGCATAAAGACCGGGAACGCAGGTCTCCGACCTGTCGTTGAAGGCGATGCCTCCGGAAGGCGGCATGAGCAGGGGATAGGTGGAAAATTCCACGGCCGTATCCATAAGGTCCACCCCTTCCTGCCCGAAGTGGCGCAGCAGTGTGTAGTTGCCTTCCTGCCGCAGCCAGTGATGCATGGTTTCCAGTTGTTGTTCCGTGAGGCCCGTCATGTCCATGAAGATGGGGCCGCGCCCTTCCCGGTTGGCCTCTTCTATGAATTCTTTGCGGACTTCCATGGTAATGTCGCCGTAAAGGGGGTTGGGGGCGTCGAGGAAGGGGCCGAGAGGCTTGCCCGTAGTGTCCCGCAGCACGCCTTCCCATGTGGCCTGACCGTTGCGGGAGAAATATTTGATACCCGAGTGGAGGGAAGGCAGCTCCAGATTGCACAGTTCCGCACCGGCGCGGAATGCCATCATGCGACCGTCGGCTGTAAGGTTGAGCATGTCCGGCGTTGCGCCTACGGCTCCCTGACGACAGAAAGGCCAGAGGTTGTTTACCAGGCCCGTGCTGAGCAGCACTGTTTTTGCATAATAGACATGCAGCGCTTTTTCCCGGGTGTCCACGGCCACGGCTCCCGCTACGCTGCCGTCTGCATTGAGCAGAAGTTCATAGCCCATGTGCCGGTTATGGATTTCCACGCCGCGCTTTTTTGCCTGATTGGTAAGTACGATTTTCTGGTCCCGTCCGTTATACTTGAGGAAGGCGCGGGTTCTGCCGGGAAGGGAGTGGCCGGCAAAGTAGTATGCCCCCTCATGCTTCATGGGAATACCCCACTCCTCCCACATCTTTACGATGTCGTTCGTCTTGAAGAAAAACTTGCGTGCCCATTCCGGTCCCATCTGACGCAGGCGGTCTCCGTTCTGAAGGCGCATAACGTCTTCGATGAAGGCCTCATATTCGCCGTGCACTTCGGGAATGTAGCAGATGAAGTGGTCGTTCCCCAGGCCGCCGGACCCGCTGCGTCTGATGTTGGCTTTTTCCACGATGGTGCACTTCAGGCCGGAGTCTGCGGCGTGTATGGCCGCCATGAGTCCCGCGATACCGCCGCCGATGATGAGAAAATCCGTGTGGTATCGGAAAATGGTGAACGGATGTTGTGACATGAATCTCCTCCTTGTTTCCTGGTATGACAGGACGGGCCGAGAACGGAATTATATGAGACCGATGAAGCTCCACCACGGAATGGCAATGCAGACGATGAGAAGTCCGGTCGTCAGCATGCGGACGAACAGGGCGGGCATGATGTGCCTGAGGGTGATTTTGCCGGTGATGAAGATGTAGAGCAGATAGACCGTTTCATACGGGAACAGATACTGATCGAGTCCGTAGTTGAAGGCGTAGAAAACGGGAAGCGGGTTGACGTTCATGGCTCTGCCGAGTTCACCGATGGCCGGAGTGATGGCTCCGAGTGCAGCCAGCGGCGTGAGCAGAAAGTTGATGACGAGGCCGAGCAGGTAGGACATGAGAATGGAGACGGTTTCGCTCCAGCCGGAAAGCAGCGGTACGATTTGCTGTACGGCCCAGGTATTGAACCCGACGGCTCCGCCGACGAAGCCGATGGACATGCAGCCGGTGACGAAGACCAGGAACATGATGCCCACATCGCCTATGGTTTTAGGGTCGAGAATGTTCACGCGGGGCATATAACACATTAGGGACAGCACGCAGAAGACATACACGGGGTCGATTCCCGTCCACGGCTGAACCATGAAGGCCGCCACCAGTATGAAACATATACCGGAGAGTTTTTTCTCTCCTGCGGTCATGGCGCCGAGCTGGTCGCAACTGTCGGAGAGAAACGCCATGACCTCGGAACTGGTCAGTTTCTCTCCGCCTTTGACCATATAGATGAAGAAAAGGGACGAGGCGGTATAGATGACGGAAAAGAGCGTGCTGTGCAGGGCGTAGGTCCAGAAATCAATGACGACGTCCGTGCCTTTGAACAATTCCTGAAAAGCCCAGATGTTGGATTCCGAAGAGTGGAGAAAGAGGAACTGCGGTCCTGCGCCGGCAAGGAAGGCCATGAAGATGACGGCTGAGGACAGGCGGGAATTTTCCCTGATTTTCAGTGCGTCTACAATGCCGGCAGCAATGGTGCAGAGAATGACCATGCGGGCCAGAATGGACGACATGAAGGAAGCGAGAGCGATACCGCCTATGAGAAAGCCGCAGGCCAGCCCGAAGAAGCTGCCGCCGCAGAGACGTATGCAGCGCAGGGCGACACGACGGGCGAGTCCGGTTTTTTCCATGGCCTGTCCAAGAATGATGGCGCCGAAGGACAGCCAGGGCAGCACGGTGGTCCAGGGCTTGAACACCGCATCGGGCCCGGCGACGCCGCCCAGAAGGTAACCGAAGGTGAGAAGCGCCGCCACGCCGATGGCCGGGAAGATGTTGAAAACCCATGCGGTCACCGCCATGCTGGTCATGGCCATGTACAGGGGCAGCTTCGGAGAGACGTCCTGCGGGGCCGCGATATAGACGGCGCAGGGGATGAGGAAGGTCAGCAGCCAGAAAACGGAGGACTTTTTCATGGGAACCTCGTGCAGTAGAGGGGAGGGCGGGAGGTTGGACGACGGAGAATGTCGCAGTCTGTCCGGGATACGACCTGGCCCGTTTTTTCAGAGAAACCGGGAGGGGGTTCAGTGCAGCCTGTCACGCCACGCCGTTTTCACTTCGTTTCCCTCCTTCCAGATACGGAGAAATTTGTCGCGCAGGAGAGGATTGGTGAACGTGTAGTCGGAACGGATGTGGCGGCCGCGGCTTTCCTTGCGTTCTCTGGCAGAGATCATGAGCGCCTGCCCGAGGTCGAGCAGATTCACGACTTCGGCGGCGCGCATGAGTTCGTGGGCGTCCGTGGCGTATAGCTGGCTTTCGATGTTCCGGCGCAGGTCGCCGAGGTATTTGATACCCGCGGTGAGCATGGTGTCCGAACGCACGCGGTGCGGGCCGCAGTCGGCGTATTCGGTCATAATCTGCTGAAGGGCGAAGTTGGCTTCCTGCCATGAGGCGCCGCTCTTTCGTTCATAGATGCCGCTGTAGAAGGTCATGCGCTCTTCGGCGTTGTCCGGCACGGCTTCGGGCAGGGCCCGGTTCCGGTAGTCCGCGGCATGATGGCCTGCTATCCAGCCGTACACGGCCGCGGCGCCGATGTCGCCGCTGATGTTGCCCATCATATCCCCGGCGGCGAAAAGACCGCGTACGTTGCTCTCTCCGTTGATGTCTATCTCTATGCCGTTGGTGACGAGGTTGGCTTCATACTGACCGAATTCCACGGCGTGCCTGCCGGGGTCGATGCCTTCCTTGTCCATGTAGTCCAGAAGCGCGGTGAGCCCTTCGCACTTCATGGCCCAGCGCATGTGTTCAAGTTCTTCTCTGGTGGCACCCGAGCAGTCCATGTAGGCGGGGCCGCGGCCGCTCATCTTGAGGTCGGTGAAGGCGGAGGACCATACGTCGCTCGTCATGTCGCCTGTTTCCACGTCGGGCTTCGTGATGAACGGTCCCACGGGGCGACCGTCGGGATAGCGATAGACGCCTATCCAGGTCGCCTTGCCGCAGCGGGCGAGAAAACGGGGACCGGCATGCCGGTAGGTTTTTTCCATGTTCACAAGGTATGTTCCGATGCGCCAGGCCTGTGCGATGGAATCACCGGTGCCGGAAGGGCACATGTTGGTGTTGAACATCTGACTGGGGGTGGGGTCGGTGGTGAACAGGCGGCTCACATAGCCTGTGGCGGCAACTACGGCCTTGGACCTGACCATGATGAAGGATGGCTCGTCGCCGGATACGTCAAGGGCCAGTACGCCGGTGACGCCTTCATCGTTGCGGAACATTTCCAGAACCGGAGCGTGGTTCAGAATCTTCACGCCGCGCTTTTTTGCCTGTTCGGTAAGCACTTTTTTCTGATTGTGGCCGTCGTATTTGAGGAAAATGCGCGGGCGGCCGGGGTAGGCATGACCTTCGAAATGATAGTCGCCTGTGGGCTTCATGTTGATGCCCCATTCGTTCCACATGTTCACGATGTGCGGACTGGTTTCCAGAAAGCGCATGACCAGAGGCGTATCGTTGCTGGTGGCGTTCTGGCTGTCCATGAATTCGTTGTACACAACGCCGATGTCGCCGTGCTTTTCAGGAATCCAGCACAGAAAATGGTCATTGCCTGTGGCGCCGGCGCCGCTGCGCCTGGTGTCGGCCTTGTCCAGAAGAACGACCTTTGCGCCTTTGTCCGCCGCTGCAATGGCGGCCATGAGTCCGGCGATACCGCCGCCGATAACGGCGACATCGGCGTCATATTGTCCTTTAAGAGGAATCATGGAGTGCCTCCAGAGAAAAGTTGGGGGGAGAGTGTGCTGTTCGTCTTCGTGCGGGGCGGAAGCGTTGCTCAGCGTACGGGCAGGTCTTTGGGCTTCAGCGTGTCGGCGTCCACATACAGCAGCATGTGGGTGAGCGGCAGACGCAGTTCAATGGCGTGGGCCGGGCAGTCCAGGACGCAGGCGTTGCAGTGCCAACATTCATAGGGACGTTTGACTTCGGGAACCTTGTCATGGTCCCTGTCGTGGCGGAAGACCTGCAGAGGGCATACGTCGGCGCATAGGCCGCAGCCAAGGCATTTATTTCTGTCGATTACCGGGGGCATGTCTTTCTCCTTTGTGAAAATGCAACCTGCCTGGCGGGGCGTATCGTGCAATGTTGCGTACATGTTTTCACAAAGTGGAGAATAAAAATATCGCGCATACGACATTTTCATATTTTTGGGAGTTTAATTTTTTAATAAGAATAACAATAAGATATAAGATTATTTTTGCGGAGTTTGAAGGGGAGTCTGCGCAGGCTCTCTGAGACCGGGGAAGCGTTCATACCTGGGAAAAGAAAAGCGTGCGAGAGAGAAAGCCGCCATCTGCTTTTTGAGAAAAGGAGGCTGGTGCGAGAGAGCGCGGCCAGGTTCAGGAAAGGGGCAGGACCGCATATGCTGCTGTTTTGGCAGAGACAGCGGCGGCGGGCTACATGTCCGCGAGGGAGCGCAGCTTTACCGGGTCGAGGATGCGCACCTGGCCTCGGCGGAAGCTTTCAATAATACCGTTCTGTTTCAGGTACTGGACGGCTCTGCCGAGAGTGGCTCTGTGCACACCGAACATGGCGGCACAACGTTCCTGAGTCATGCCGAGGGGAAATTCCGTACCGCCGTGCCGCGTGGTCAGGGAGACGAGATAGCGGCAGAAGCGGATGACGAAGTCGTCCATGAGCATGTCGGAAAGAAACGTGCTGTGTATGAGGGCCACGGTACCCATCTGTCGAAGGGCGTAGGCGGCGAGAGCGGGGCATGCTGTGACGCCGCTCTGGTCGTGCAGGAGCGTCCCGGGTACACGCCAGACCACGCTGTCTTGTATGCACTGGTACAGGCCGGAAGCGTCTTTTTGCGTCAGAGCGCAGGCCAGGTTGAAGATGCCGCCTGCCTCGAAGGTCATGAGTGCCCGGTGTCTGCCCTCCAGCGTATCGAAGATGATGCGCACGCTGCCTTTTTCCAGGCAGTACATGTCAAGCTGGTGCTTTCCCGAAATGTCGATGTAGGTTCCGGCGCGGCAGACGATTTTTGTGCCTTCGCGCTGAATTTCCTGCCACACCGGGGAGTTCATGTCTGTCTCTCCCTGTATGATGGGTATGGCGAAGGGCATGAAGCCGGACGGAGCAAGGGGCATTTCTGTTTCAGAACCTGTGGATGCCGTCATGGTCTGATTCCCGGTCAACGTTGCAAGTTGATGTTGAGAGCGTATTTCGGAAAAACAGTCGAAGAAGAGATTGGCAGGAGAATCTTCCTACGCGTCCGACCTGTAAAAACCTCTAGCAGGTATGCGGGGAAAAAGGCAAGACGCAGAGTGAAAATTGAGAGCCGTCGGAGAAGACGGCGGGATGCGGCGTATGAAAGAGCCCCGCCTCGCATGGCGAGACGGGGCCCCGGGGGCGGGCTTGTGGCTTATGCGGCCCGCAGAAGAGTGTTTTTCTGAAAGACGGAGTTTAGAAGATCATGGAGCCGAGGATGGCGGTGACGGCGCTCATCAGTATCCAGGAGAGCAGGATGACGATGGGGGAAGACTTCCAGATGCTCTTGGTGCTGGCCCATTCGTTGCCGTGCAGAAGCGCGGCGCTGGAGCTGGCGGCAGGAGTGAGGAAGGCAAGGTGCACGCCCATGACCACCATGATGACGGGCAGTTCCGGTCCGACGCCCATGTTGGTGCAGTAGCTGAAGATGACGGGCATGAGGGCCACGCCCACGGCGCCGTTGTTGATGAACTGGGTGAGGATGGTGGCCAGAAGGCCCATGCACACGGCGAAGAACAGCGGGGAGCCGGAGCCGAACAGCGGTTCAAGCACGGACATGAGGAAGGGAGTGATGCCGCTGGCCGGGTTGGCCATGGCGCCGGAGAGAGGCTGAACCATGGCGAGGATGAAGATGATGCCCCAGGCCACGCCGTCATCGACCATGGCCTTGAAGCGGAGCAGCGGCTTGCCGTTGACCTTGATGAAGCACATCACGCCCACGAGGAACATGCAGATGCCGGTGTTGCCGATGCTCTGGAGGAAGCGGACGAAGAACAGGTCCTTGGGCAGGAAGGCGGGAATGAGCAGCAGGGCCACCAGGGCGAAGAGAAAGCCGAGAACGGCCTTCTGCACCTTGTTCAGGCTGAGGCTCTGGTCCTTGTCGAGCTGGCTGGCGTCGAGGTTGGCGAGCCTGCTCACGTCGGGACGGAAGATGTATTTGCCGATGAGCAGGAAGAGCAGGGAGCAGAGAGCGCAGGCGACAAGCGCGATGAACATGTACTTGGCGTAGTCGATGTGCGTGCCGGACATGGTTTCATAGGCGCTCATCACGGTGAGGGCGGCCTGCTTGAAGGGAATGAGCGCCATACCCACCTGAGCGGCATAGACGATGCCGAAGACCATCATGGTGGGGTAGCCGTCGCCCTTCTTGTATCCGCACACTTCGCACACGCCGTACAGGATGCTCCAGCCGATGACCGCCGCGGGGGATGCGCTGGTCAGGCCGCCGAGCAGCATGATGGAGCCGAGGAAGGTGTAGGTGAACAGCCAGGGTTTGCCGGCCACGGCCTTGCGGGTGATGAACCACAGCGAGATGAACTTGGACAGTCCGTAATAGTTGATGGTGGCGCAGAATACGAAGATGAAGAACATCATGACGACGATGGGGTCGCCGAAGCTCTTGTTGAGAAGCATGCCGGGCTTCATGCCGCCGACGAGCATGAGCGCGAGCAGACCGGCGATGCTGGGCCAGATGATGTCGATGAAAATCCAGCCGTACAGTACGCCGAGAAAAATGCCGACCAGGCTCATGCCCAGCGGCGTGAGCGGTTCGATGGGGGGAATCAGGCCGACGCCGAACATGACGGCAAGGCAGATGGCGGAATGGATGAAATACAGGATGCCCGGCGTTTTTTCGTCGTGGCGGCATTGGTATCAGCCATGAGTTTCTCCTGATAGGACCGGAGTCGTATAACTATTCTTGGAACTGTATGGGATGCCGGAGCGTTTTTTGCGCAGCCGGCATGTCATCGAAGCGGGAGCTCTTTCTTCCCTGGAAAACCAGGTTCGGCGGATTGCACAGGCTTTCCGAGGTCGAACGCCATTTTCGTATGAAGAAGGGCATATCGGTATGAAGCCTGAGACTTCGGGGCGGCGTGCGTCACCGGTCCGGAGGGCCGGCATGACGGAGACGCGCCTCGGGCGTTCGTGCTGCGGAAGATGGCTGGCGGAGGAGAAAGGAAAGAGGCCTTCTCCGGCAGCCCATGGTCCGGGCGGACGCTTCAGAACGGGCGGAAGCCGTCTGCGGCGGGGCCGTATTGCTTCCGTATCGTCTGCCTGTATCGGCAGCGAACAGGGCCGATAGAAAAATCGTGTTTTGTGCTGAGGTGGTCAATGCAGTAATTTTTTGTTTTTGTATGAATACATCATACAAACAGACCAAAGCCGGCCCGGGTGTTCCGCATCGGGCAGCAGGCAGGGCGCAGGGGAGTTTTCCCAATACGTCATCGGCTGAAATCGTTGCGGAATGTTGGACGAAATGCCTACGAATACCTGAGGGCAGGCGCGGGGACGGGCGAAGACCGACCTTATCGGCACAGGAAAAGCGCCCTGCCTGTTTTCAGGACAGGGCGCTTTGTGGATTCATTGTTCAGGGATGGAATCAGACCTGCATGCGCAGCGGGAAGCGGAAGCCGATGGCGCCGGTGGGGCAGCTGGTACGGCAGTTGGCGCAGTGCCAGCATTCCTCGCCGTGGGCCACTTCGGGGCGGTCGAGGCCGTTTTCAAGATGCTTGAGCTCCAGCACGTAGCCGGGGCAGTCGTCCACGCAGGTGCCGCAGCCCTTGCAGTGGCCGCAGTGCATGCAGCGGGCGGCTTCAATCATGGCCTGTTCGGCGGTGTAGCCGGCGTTGTTTTCCGTGAAGTCCATGTGGTTGGCGCAGGCCTGCTTCTGGGCTTCGGTCTTCTCATACTGGAGAATACCGTAGATTTCCTCCATGGGCACCACATAGGGTTCCACGTTTCCGGCCAAATCGTCGCGGGCCACGATGGTGTTGTCCTCACCGATGACATAGACTCGGAAGTTTTCACCGGTCAGCCAGGCATGGACGCCGAAGGCTGCGCGGCGGCCGTCGCCCACGGCGCCGGCAATGGAGGCGGGGCCGGCGGAGACGTCGCCGGCGGCGAAGATGCCTTCCACGGAGCTGGCCTGCTTGCCGTCCACCACAATCCAGTTGCGGGGCGTGAGGTTCACGCCGGCTTCGGCCATGAAGTCGAGGTCCGTCTTCATGCCCACGGCGAAGATGACGGTATCGCATTCAAGCGTGTGTTCCCCTCCTTCCACGGGCACCAGGGTGAGGCGGCCCTTTTCGTCGAAGCGGCACTCCTGCACTTCGAAGTAGTCCACACCGGCGGTCTTGCCGTCGGCAGTGCGGATGGCGGACATGGTGCAGGAGTTGTGAATCTGAATGCCTTCCTCGGCGGCCTGCAGAAGGTCTTCTTCGGGGGCGCGCATTTCACCGGCCTTTTCAAGGCAGATGACGTGCACTTCTTCCGCGCCGAGACGACGGGCCACGAACGCTGCGTCGAAGCCGACGCCGCCGCCGCCCATGACGACCACGCGCTTGCCCACGGAAGGACGCAGGCCGAGAGCGGCCTCACGCAGAAATTCCACGGCCTTCACCGCGGTTTCGGAGCCGGGGATGGGCAGGCTGTTTTCCTTGGGGGTGCCGGTGGTCACGATGACGGCATCGTGGGCGGCGCGCACGGCGGCGAAGGAGATGTCACGGCCGACCATGGTGTTGACTCTGGCGCGTACGCCGGTTTCGAGAATCCAGCCGATTTCGCGGTCAACCACGTCGCGGGGCAGACGGAAGTCCGGCACGCCGTAGCGGGCTACGCCGCCGAGCACGGGATTGGCTTCATACACGGTGACGTCGTGGCCGAGAAGGGCCAGGAAATAGGCGGCAGTCAGACCGGCGGGGCCGCCGCCGATGATGCCGACGCTCTTGCCCGTGGAAGGACGACGCTGGAAATGGGCGTTGTCGCGGGGAGCGAAGTCGAACACGGCGCGTTCAAGGGCGCGGGTGTTCACGCAGGAGTCGTAGCCCTTGCGGTTGCAGTTGGCCTGGCAGAAGTGCGGGCACACGCGTCCGGTCACACCGGGGAAGGGGTTCTTGGCGAGCAGATAGCGCAGGGCTTCGGCGAATTCGCCCTTTTCCACGAGCGCCTGCATTTTCTGAATGGAATTGCCTGCGGGGCAGAAGTGCTCGCACGGCGAGGTGCGGAACTGCTCCTTGAGGCTGTCGCCCATGACGATGGGCAGGGTGATTTCACGACTATATCTAGGCGGCATGATAATACTCCTTGAGTGACTGCTCCTCTCCCGTATGCCGGGAGGGGGAGGGCGGCGGAAGCGTGTCTCCGTCGCCGGGAAACCGCGTCGGGGCCATGGCCCCGACGGGCGGCTTCATGCAAAAAGGGCTCTACAGAAGAGGGGCCTTGCCCCAGTGATACTGGGTGGTGCCGTTCTCGCCCTTGATGAGAAGCAGGGGCTTGGCCATGTCGGGGTTGAGCTTGGGGTAGTCGATGATCTTATAGACGCAGCGACCCGTTTCCTTGCGCTCCATGGTGGCCTTGATGGCAAGTTCGCAGATCTTGAGCACTTCGCACGATTCATGGCAGCGCATGAGGTCGCGCAGAGAATCGGCGTGAAGCTGGGGAATCTGTTCTTCCAGGAAGGTTATCTTTTCCAGAGCGCGTTCCATGCCGACCATGGAGCGGCGGAAGCCCATGTAGTACATCATGACGTTGCGGGCGGCTTCTTCCAGTTCCTGATAGGTCAGTTCCTGGTCGTTGCCGAGCGGGGCGAAGATGTCGGACTTCACCTTGGCCGCGAGGTCTTCGTCAATCTTGCCGGCTTCGGTCATGCCGGAAGCCTTCATGGCAGCCTGACGGCCGGCTTCGAAGCCGCCGCACATGGCGCCGGAGCAGTACAGGAAGATGCTGCCGCAGAACAGACCGGGAATGGTGGTTTCAAACTGGTCGTTCACGGCGATGGTGCCGCCGAAGATGAGTTCGCCGATTTCCACTTCCAGGAGCTTGTGCTGGAAGTCGGTGCCGGTGCAGTCGGCCCAGTCGCAGAAGGTGGCCTTGTCGCCGGGCATGAGGATGTACTGCAGTTCATGCACGATTTCGGGGTCCACATGGCGCATGTCCATGTAGAAGGGCGGGCCATTGCCCTCGAGCTGTTCCTGGTAGGTACCCTGAATCTGGTTGTTGCGTACGCCGTTTTCCCACATGGGGTCGTACTTGCCCATGAAGCGTTCGCCGATGGCGCTCAGTTCGTGGGCGCCGGAGCTGTTGATGCCGTTCATGCCGGGGCAGCCGTAGCCCTTGGGCTCCATGGTGGCGCGCTGATAGGTGTCGAGTTCGGTCACGGCGGCGCCGGCGTCATAGCCGAGGACCACGCCCGCGCCGGTGTTGTAGGGGTACATCCACACGTTGTAGGGGTTGTGCGTGGAGTTGTTGTAGCCGCGGGTGGAAGAACGACCCTGAGCGGAAACCACGGTCTTGGCGCGGATGATGACATATTCGCCGGTCACCACGTTCCAGCCGAGGACGCCGCAGGCCTTGCCGCCGTCGGTGAGGATTTTCATGGCCATGATGCGGTCGAGCACATGCACGCCGGAGTCGCGTACGATGCGGGCCATGACGCGCTTGATGGTCATGCCGTTGGCGATGTGCACCCACCAGGTGCCGGGCTGGCCGAAGCCCTGGGTGCGCTTATAGGTGCCGTCGGGGTTCTTGCTGAAATCCACGCCGCATTTTTCGAGGCGCTTCAGCATGTGGTACATGTGGTTGTACCAGCCGTTGACGAGCATGGTGGGGGAGTAGCCGGTGATGGGCTTGGCGTAGAACTTGACCAGGTCGTCGGCGGTGTCGAAAGGAGTACCCTTTTCGTTCAGAATGGCCATGTAGTGGTCATTGCCGCCGCCGATGCAGCCGGAGCTTTCCAGCTTGCCTTTGTCCAGCAGCACGACGTCCAGCCCCTGCTCGCGAGCTCCGAGAGCGGCACCGCAGCCCGATGCGCCGGAGCCTATGACGAGCACGTCTGTTTCAATCAGCGTGCCAAGCGGATGAGGGGAAATCTTCATTGAAATATCCTCTATGAGTTAAGGGATAATTCCTTGTTCGAAAAGAAGCGGGTTTTCTTGCAAGGAAGAAAAATCTAAGCGGATGCCTTCTTGCGGCCCTTCAGCTGGAAGGCGAAGAGGGCGGCGAACACGGCGATGCCGGTAAGCAGGAAGGTGATGTGCCCGATGGCAATCCAGAGGCCGCACAGGGCGACGACGCCGCCGAGGCACCAGCGTTCCAGCACGTTGAGCACTCGCAGACCGTAGCCGGTAATCATCATGCAGAAGGCGATGACGGTGAACACACCCACGGCGGAGACGATAAGCGTTTCGGCAAGCGGGCCCTGACCGAGCATGAGCGCGGGACGACCCACCACCAGGTAGGGGATGGCGAAGCCCACGGCGCCCACCATGGAGGCTTCAAGCGCCGTTCTCATGTACGAGGATTCCGCAATGCCGGCCGCGGGCAGGGCGGCAAGGGCGATGGGCGGGGTCAGGCAGGAGAAGCAGGCGAACACGAACACGAACATGTGGGCGGCGAAGGGGTCCACGCCCATGTTCACGAGCACCGGAATACCCACCATGGAGACGAGCAGGTAGGCCGCCAGCGTAGGCACGCCCATGCCGAGAATGAGGCACACGCACATGGTGATGAAGAGCGCGATGGGAATGCTGCCGTGAGACCACATGACGATGAGCTGGGGAATCTTGATGCCGAGCAGCGTCTTGGTCACGGTGGTCATGATGGGGCCGAGCACGGCGCAGGTGACGCCGATTTTCGCACCGGTGACGGCGCCGTCGATGAAGGCCGGGATGATGTTCTTGAGCTGGTCGTACTTCTTGGAGGTGACGATGTCGATGATGTTGAGCACGAGCAGCAGCATCATGGCCCAGAAGATGGTGAACATGGGGCTGTAGCCCATGACCAGCAGGGCGATGATGGCCAGCAGGGGAAGCACGAAGATGGGAGCGTCGTGGATGAAGGCGCGCAGGGAGAAGGCGGCGATGTCGCTCGGGTCCATGCGGATGCCGAGGCGCTTTGCCTGGAACTGGGCATAAAGGCCTACGGACAGGAAGTAGAGCAGGGACGGAATGAGCGCGGCGGCCATGACGGTGACATAGGGCACTTCGGCCAGTTCCGCCATGACGAAGGCGGTGGCGCCCATGACGGGGGGCATAATCTGTCCGCCGGAGGAGGCGGCGGCTTCGATGGCGCCGGCCTGGTAGGGCTTGTAGCCGACCTTCTTCATGAGGGGAATGGTGAACGCGCCGGTGGCGGCCACGTTGGCCATGACGCTGCCGGTCACCGAACCCATGAGGGCGCTGGACACCACGGCGGTGATGGCCGGGCCGCCGTCCAGCTTGCTGCCGGTGAGCATGCCGACCTGGTTGAAGAAGCGGGCCGCGCCCGTGGCGCCGAGCAGGCTGCCGAAGAGCACGAACAGGAAGATGTAGTTGGCGCTGATGCCGAGCACCTGACCGTAGATGCCGCCGGACAGGTCCAGACCGTAGCTTACGAGCAGTTCATCGATGCTGATGTTGGGAGCCTGCAGCGGGCCGGGCAGATAATGCCCGAAGACGGCATAGGCGATGAAGCACATGGCGACGATGGGGAAAACCCAGCCGAAGGAGCGTCTGGACGCTTCGATGCCGAGTCCCACCAGCAGCACGCCCACGAACATGTCCTGTCCCGTGAGGTCCAGCATGGGACCGCGTTCTTCCTGCAGACCGCTGTAGTTCAGGAACATGTAGGCCGTGGCATAGATGGACAGGCCTATGAGCACTATGACGATGGCCTTGCCGAACTTCGTTTTCTGTCTGGTGAACACCCACAGGAAGACCAGCACGAGAGCCATCATGTAGTGCAGGTTCTGATGCTGGATGGGGCCGATGAGCATCCACTGGGTATAAACCAGATGGTAGAGAGCCATGATGAGGGCGACCCCTATCATGAGCATGCGTACCACATTGTTTTTAGCCGTTTCCATGGTTTCCTCTTTTCGGTGGACAAGGGGAAAGGGAGTAAACATCCAGACCCCTGCCTCTTTCGATTGCAGGGAAGACGTTTACGCCATGACCGTAGTGTTATGATATGAAGAGAAGCGGAGATGGACCGTGCGCCGGAGAGGGGTGTCCGACGCACGGAGGGAGAGAAATCAGCGCAGGCCCTTTTCCTTGTAGAAGCGGAGAGCGCCGGGATGAATCATGTCGTCCGGAACGGTGGGAACGATGAGTTCAGGCCACACGCCCTTGGCGGCGGCGGAGTAGGTGGCCATTTCGTCGCAGTGTTCGTAGAGAACCTTGGCGATGGTGTAGGCGGTCTGTTCGTCCAGTTCGTCGAAGGCGTAGAGGCCGAGCAGGTCGCGCCAGCTGGGAACGTCCTTCGGAGGAACGTTTTCGGCGATGGCGCCGGCGGGCACGTCCTTGCATTCGTAGGCAATCTTGTCGTTTTCGGAAGCCTTCTTCACGGCTTCGACGGGAATGTCGATGTAGTGAGGATTGCCGCGGGAAGCGATGAGTTCACCATAAACGGCGACGGGGACCCAGGGCGGAGTCTGACGGGAGCTCACACCGAGAATCATGGCGTCGATGGAGCCGTCGAGCATGGCGTCACGCATGCTGCCCCAGTTCATGTATTCGAAGTCGATGGACTTGGGGTCGGAGCAGGCGGCCATCACGATGGAGGCGTGGTTGTGGCCGAGAACCGTGGGCTTGGGGCCGAGGCCGACGCGCTTGCCCTTGAGGTCTTCAATGGTCTTGATGCTGGGGTCGAAGGTGATGAGGGTCTGGATGTTTTCGCTCATGTTGCCGATGAGCTTCAGGCCCGTGAAAGCCTTCTTGTAGGGGGGAATACCGGCGCGGGCTTCCATGACGGGAACCAGCGTGCCGGCGACGATGCGCCGTTCAGGCGCCTGGGAAGCCTTGATGATGCCCATGCCCGTACCGTTGGTCTCCACAGCGCTGGCCGTGATTTCGGGAGCGTGGACCTTGAGGATTTCCGTCAGAGCATAGCTCATCTGATAAAGGGTTCCGCCGAAAATGCCCGCCTGAATTTCCACGTTTGCCGCGTGGGACGGGGTGGAAAGGCCGAGAACCAGTATCAATGCCGCCAGAGATTTGAAAGAAATGCGAGCCATGGTAGCCTCCTGATTGCTATTGTGAAAATAATCCATAAACGAACATGTCTTGTCAATTTGAAAAGATTTGTTTATTGTGTGATGAAATCATACAAAATGGACATTTCAAAATAAGGTCCGTCATAATATGCGGAGTTGATTGTTTTTTGTGATTCCCGTCTTTCCGGCGGAAAAGGGGTGGCCCGGCATTATTTTCCGTAAAAAAAGTATTTTTCCGTGCGGGGTTTGCAGCTGAACGGCCGGAAAAAGTGTCTCGAAAGAAACTTTCGGGTATTTTTTCGGGCGCCGGAGCGACGGTTTTTTCTTATGCGGAAAAATGCGGCGTGTCGTCCGCGACTGACGTCGTTTTTTTTAAACTTGTTTTAAATGGCACAAATGCCGGACGGCGATGAGAAGGCGTTTGTTCCGGTGGTTTTTTCCGGAAAAGACGAAGAAGCCGATACGGAGAAAAAGATGATAGAAGAACTGAGCGGAGACTTTTTTCAGCACCTGCGCGGGTTTTACTACACGGCCAAGACGGGCAGCATACGCAAGGCGGCGCAGCTCATGAACCGCAACCCGTCCACCATAAGCTGGCAGATCCGGCAGCTTGAACAGCAATTAAATACTGTATTGTTCGATAGATACATGAAACGTCTGCGCATTACTCCGGAAGGGGAGCGTCTTTTGTCGTGGACGATTTCCACCTTCGAACTTCTGCGCGGCATGCGTTCGGACATCAGCTCCCCTTCAGGGCGACTGCGCGGAACCATCAGTATTTCCAGCAATTTGCCCTTTTCCGCACGAGTGGTCCGCATTATCGCGGCCTTCCGCCGTCAGCATCCGGAAGTCCGTATCAAGATACGCCGCGCCCTGCCTTACGAAACGGTGGACGACGTGGCCAGTTCCCGGGTGGATTTCGGACTCACCGGCATTACGAGGGATGCACCCAACTGCACGCTTGAGGAACTGTTCACGTCAAGGCCGCTGCTCATCGCGCGGGAGGACAACGAGTTCGGCCTGCCGGAACGGCCGACGGAGCAGGACCTGATACGTCTGCCCTTCATTTCCTTTCTTGCGGAAAACATGGAGGAGAGCGGCGACCCGTATTTCGACACGTCTCTGGCATCGCTTTCCCAGCCGCTTCATACGGTGCTCAGCGTAAACAACTACCATCTTATGTTGCGCTATGTGAACCAGGGCATGGGCGTGGCCGTCATGGACGAGCTGTGCCTCATGGCCAGCAAGTACGGCAATCTCGGCGAAGGGCTGCGCTCCTATCCTCTGGACGGCATCCTGCCTCCGGTGCACAACGGCATTCTGCTCCGGCATCACAAGCATCTGAGTCCGCAGGCTTCCGCCCTCATAGAGAAACTTCGGGAGGAGCTGAAGGACGGACTGGCCAGGATTCAGGAGCTGGCCCGTTAGGCGTCTTTGCGGGGCGTTTGCGCGTTGTCGCCCCGTGGCGTCCGAAACCTCCCGCCGGTTTTTTCCTGTCTTTTCGTGCGCTGCCTTTCCGACTGTCTGCCCGTGGGAGGGGCTGGGTGCAGGAAAGTGTCCGGTGCTGTTGTCGAAGGCGGCAGAGGGCGCGTTTTAGAGCGTTTTATCTTTGAAAAAGTAAAACACGAGGCGGCGACGCTGCGCCGCCCGGCCAAAAGTGAGCGGAAAAACCGCGTTTTTTCCGCGAAACGACAGGCCGTATGATTTGAAATGCAAAGTATTTCAAACTGAAAATGCTCTAACGGAGAAGAACGTGCGGGAGCGTGCGAACCTGTCCCGGTGAGGTCTTCTTTCAGGAAAGAATTTTCCCGGACTACTCAGGGAGTGGGGCGGGAAGGCAGCATCTTTCCGAGGGGAAAAGGGCGCGATTTTTGCGGTGCTGCCGGCCCGCGCGCTCCCTGTGCCTGTTCGGCATCCGCGCTTTTTCCCCGCTTGACCGGAAAAAGGGCAGGCCGTAAAGTTTCCCTGACTTTTGCATTTTTCAGGCCCGTTACGGGCGCATCATGCGCCGCGTCTCCGTTGTTTTGGTGCGCGGCCGGAGCGGATATCCTATGGCAGCAAACGCTTCCCTTGCGGCCCTGTACCGGCCGCAGACCTTTGCCGAAGTGGTCGGACAGGACATGGTGAAATCCATCCTGTCCCGCGCCGCGCGTGAGGACCGCGTGGCTCCGGCCTATCTTCTCAGCGGCACGCGCGGGGTGGGCAAGACCACCATCGCCCGTATTTTCGCCAAAGCCCTGAACTGCGAGCACGCCCCCACAGGCGAGCCCTGCAATCAGTGCGAGGCCTGCCGCCGCATCACGCAGGGCAATTTCGTGGACGTGGTGGAAATCGACGGCGCGTCCAACCGCGGCATCGACGACATACGCCGCCTGCGCGACGCCGTGGGTTACGCTCCGCTGGAAGGCCGCTACAAGGTCTTCATCATCGACGAAGCGCACATGCTCACCAAGGAAGCCTTCAATGCCCTGCTCAAGACGCTGGAGGAGCCGCCCGCCCGCGTGACGTTCATCATGGCCACCACGGAGCAGCACAAATTTCCGGTGACCATCGTCAGCCGCTGTCAGCATTTCGTGTTCCGGCAGATTCCCGAGGCCACGCTGGAGGCTCATATCTGCAACATCCTGCAGAAGGAAGGGCGCCCCTTTGAAAAGGAGGCCGCGCACCTTATCGCCCGCCGTGCGGCGGGCAGCGTGCGCGACTCCATGTCCCTTCTCGGACAGGTGCTGGCGCTCGGCTGCGCGCCGGAGGAGCCGCTCACGGCGGCGCAGGCCCGCGAGGTGCTGGGGCTGGCCGGGCAGGAAGTGATGGACCGCCTGCTGGACGCGCTGGCCGGGCAGAACGCGGCGGCCATAGCCTCCCTTGTGCGGGAGCTTCTGGCGCAGGGGGCGGACATGGGCTTCTTCCTGCGCGAACTTTCGGGGCTGTGGCGCAATCTTTTTCTTATCCGGCAGGCGGGAAAGGAGGCGGCGAAGGAACTCGACATGCCGGAGAGCGAGGCCGAACGCCTTGCCGCCGTGGCCTCCCGCTTCACGCTTACCTACATTCATGCCGCATGGCAGATGACGCTCGACTCCCAGCGCCGCATTCTGACCAGCCTCGAGCCTTCCGCCGGACTGGAACTGCTGCTGCTGAATCTGGCCATGCTGCCGCGCCTTCTGCCGCTGGAAGAACTTTCCCTGCCCGGAGATGCTCCGGGCGGAGTGCCACGGTCCTCTGTTTCCGGGAGCGCCTCTTCATCCTCCGTTTCCTCCGTGCCGCAGGCGGCTCCGTCTTCTCCGGTCTCTTCCATGGAGGCCGAGGCACTGCCGCCTTCTCCCGCGCCGGTCTTTTCCCCCGCGCAGAACGTCTCCGCGGTCGTTACACCGTCGTTGAAGACGCCTTCCGCCCCAGCGGAGGAGCGGCGCCCTTTTGAGCGAATCGCCGCCCCTGTATCCGTATCGGTTTCCCGGGGTGCGGCAGGCGCGCTTCCGGAGGCGGCCGCCGCGCCTGCTCCGGACTTGACGGAAGCGCGGAAACCTGTTGAAACACAGCCTTCGACGGCAGGGCAGCCTTCCGGAGACTGGAAGGACGTTCCGGTGGACGCCTCCCTGACATGGGACACCTTTCTTGATTCCTGTCAGGACAGCCGCGACCTTCCTCTGCCCGTGCTCCGTCAGGTCACGGGCGAAGTACGGGGGGACTGGCTGGTACTTCAGGCCTTTTCGCAGGTCATCCTGCTGCAGCTCAGGCGCAAGGAGAAACTCGTCGCGCTGGAGAAGCTGGCCGCCGCATGGGCTGGCCGCCCGCTGCAGATAGTCTTTCGTCCGCCGCAGAAGATTGTGCGTACCGAGGCGGAGCTGAAGGAAGAGATCCAGGACCATCCCGTCATAAAGAAGTTTCAGGATGTCTATGACGCCAGACTGGTACGCTGTACCCCCGTCAACCGTTAACATCGCAACAGAAGGGCCCAACGCCCTTGCTTTTCAAGGAGACATGGCATGAAGAACATGAACGACCTGCTGCGTCAGGCTCAGGTGATGCAGAACAAGATAGCGAAGCTTCAGCAGGAAATGGCCGAGAAGGAAGTGGAAGCTTCCGCCGGCGGCGGCATGGTGAAGGTGGTCATGAACGGACGCCAGGAAATGAAGTCCATCACCATCGATAAGGCCATTCTGGAAAGCGGCGACACCGAAATGCTGCAGGATCTCGTCATCACCGCGGTGAACGAGGCCGTGCGCATCGGCCGCGCCAATCTTGACCGCGAAATGGCCAACATTTCCGGCGGGATTCATCTGCCCGGCATGTTCTAGTTTCCCGTGTGTTCCGGCATGTGCCGGGAGCGGAAGTCCGGTTTTCTTCGGGGAACCGGACTTTTTTTGTCTTTGTACTGTCGGTCGGGCGTGAGGGGGCGTGGCTTTCATCAGGAGCAGAGGAGCGGCGTCAAGGGTGTAGCCTTGTACGGACGGGGCGTCAAAAACACAATTTCGGACACATCGTGCCTTTCCGGACGAAAGGTCACTGTTTCTTGTCAGCGGCAGGTAATTATTCTATGATGGGGCAAACCCGTCTCTATGGAGGATTCCATGCGTTATCGTATGGCGTTGCTGCCTTTTCTCCTCTGGTGTTGCATGGTTGTTCCTGCCTCTGGCGCTTCGCAGCATGTTCCGGCGTATGTCCGTACCGTGGTTACGGCTCCTCTTGAAGGGGACGATGCGCTCAGACTCTCTCTTGTACCGGACGAGCCTCTGTGCAGAAGAGATTACGGCAGCGAGTGGGCGAGCCGCTGCGCGGTAAGTCCCGGGCGGGACGGCGCGCCCGTGGCGGGCGTGCGTCTTTCTCCCGATATTCCCGGAGACTGGCGCTGGGAAGGCGACAGCAGCCTTGTCTTCCGCCCGAAGAGTCCGTGGGCGGCGGATACGACCTTCACCGTCTCCTTCTCCGAGACGTTTCTGCCTGTCCGCGCGAAGTTGGGCCGGACGCAGCTTTCTTTTTCCACCCCGCCTCTTACGGCGTTGAGGATGGAAGGCGGCGTATGGATTGACCCGGACATCGACGGGGAGCGGGCCGTCACCTTTGATGTTTCCTTCACCACGCCGCCCGACAGGGCGGTGATGGAGCGCGATGCCGTCATCGCCGTTTCCGATACCGCGCTCCGTCTCGGTGCGCCGGAATTTGTCTGGAGCGAAGGCGGAGCCTGCCTTGTCAGGATGCGGGTGCGTTCGCTGGCGGAGGGCCCTGCCGCCGTTACGCTCTCTCTGCCCGGCGTTGCCGGTGAGGTGCGCGGCAACGGTACGGAGTGGGTCGTGCCGGAAGGGCGCGACACGGCCGTGCAGCAGGTGACGGTACCCGGGAAACGTACGCTGTTCACCGTGCAGCGCGCCGCGCTTGAGAATAAGCAGGATGAAAACCTCGCGGGAGAATACCATCTGACGCTGGAGACGAGTCTCCTTGTACGGCCCGGCGACGTGGCCCGTGCGCTGAAGGCCGTGGAGCTTCCCCGCGCGCTGCATGACGACGCCCATTCGCCCACGGCATGGACGGCGGCCCCCGTCATCGACGATGAGGTTCTCAGCCGCGCGAAAGCCGTGCGTGTGGAGCCCCTGCAGAGCGCGGACGCGCTTACGGGCCGGATGAGTTTCCGCGTCTTCGCACAGCCGGGCAGCTATGTGCTTTTTGAGCTTCCTCCGGGCTTCGGACCCTCGCCGGAGCATACGCTGGCCGGACCGTGGCGCGAGGTGTTCCATGCCGCGCCGTTCCATGCGGAACTGGATTTCCTTCAGCCCGGCAACGTGCTTGCCCTGGGCGGAGAGCGCAAACTGGACATTCATTCCAGCGGCCTGACCGCCATACGCTGGCGGGCGCAGCGCGTGCTGGATTCCTATCTCGGCCTTCTGGCCGTGCAGCCGTCGCCGTTTTCGGGCATGTACCTGCCCCTTGACGAGATGTCGGACAGCATGGAAGGCACCCTTTTCCTCAGGCGCACGGAGCCCGGAGAGCCGCAGTTTTCCGTGCTGGATGTGACGCCGCTTCTGAAAGACGGACGCGGTCTCATACGTCTTGAACTCACGGGTATGGACGGCGACAGGATGCGGACCGCGACCGATCGTTTTCTGCTGGTCACCGATATGGGCATGCTCGTCAAGAAAGCCGCGGACGGCAGGCGCGACGTGTTCCTCTGTTCCCTTTCACGGGGCGAGCCCGTGGCCGGGGCCGTGGTGCGCGTTCTCGGCGCCAACGGACAGCCCGTGGCGGAGGCCGTGAGCGATCATGAGGGGCACGCCGTTCTTCCTTCCGTTTCCGGTCTTGTGCGGGAAAAGCGTCCCGTGGCCGTGACGGCGTTCTTGAAAAGCACCGAGGGAGAGGACATGGCGTGGCTTTCTCTCGAGGATGACGCACGCAGAGTGGATGTATCCCGCTTTCCCACGCAGGGGCAGACCAGTCATGCCGACGGCGTGAACGCCTATGTGTTCAGCCAGCGGGGCATGTTCCGGCCCGGAGAGACGCTGCGTTTCGGCATGCTTCTGCGCCGGGGCGACTGGAAGGCCCTGCCCGCCGACATGCCGCTTTTCGCCGAGCTTCTCGACCCGGCGGAGCGCACGCTTTTTACGCGCCGCTTCACCGTAGGGCCGGACGGTCTGGCCGAATTTTCGTGGGACGCGCCGGAAAGCGCGCCTTCCGGGCGTTACCGGCTCAACGTGCGCACGCCCGGCGTGCAGGGTGTGGACGTGGTGCTGGGTTCCGCGGCGGTGCGCGTGGAGGAATTTCAGCCCGATACCATGGAGCTTTCCCTTGCGCTTGCGCCGCGTCCCGGAACGGGCTGGCTGGAAGCCTCTTCGGCTCAGGTGACGGCGAAGCTCAGAAATCTCTACGGCCTGCCTGCGGCGGACCGCCGTCTGCGCGGTCAGCTTTCCGTCTGGTCTGCGCCGCTTTCCTTCCCCGGCTATGAGGATTTCACCTTCCATGACGCCGCGCCCTATCAGGGCTCGCCGCTCACGCTGAATCTGGCCGAACTTCGTACCGACGCCGAAGGTTGCGCCGTGCTGCCGCTGCCGCTGGAAAAACTGCGCGGCGGTACGCTGCATGCGCGTGTGCTGGTGGAAGGCTTTGAGGCGGGAGGCGGCCGCAGCGTGACGGATGAGCTTGATTTTCTCGTCTCTCCGCTCCGGGCTGTACTGGGCTACCGGCCCACGGGAACGGGCGGCAATCTCGACTTTATTCCTCAGGGCAGTGCGGCCGGACTGGAATTTGTGGCCCTGGGGCCGGCGCTTGAGCGCGTGAATCCCGGGGAGCTTTCCTTTCAGGTGCTTGCACGGCGGTATGTGACGAGCCTTGTCAGCGACAAGGACGGGCGTTTCCGCTACGAGGAGACGCCGGTGGACAACGTCATGACGACGTTCCGCCGGAGCTTTGAGGCGGACGGCAGCCTGCACATGGCGCTGCCCACGGAAAAAAGCGGCGAATACCTGCTTGCCGTGCGCGACGCTGAAGGCCGTGTCATGGCGCAGGTTCCCTTCACCGTGGCCGGCAACGACGATCTGCGTCTTGCCGGTTTCTTCCAGCGAAACGGCGGTCTTGAAAAGAATGCCGTTTTTTGCGCCCACGCCGTTGCCCACCATGATCGCCACCGGGGTGGCAAGCCCGAGGGCGCAAGGGCAGCTTATAACCAGAACAGAAATGCCTCTGGCAAGGGCGAAGCCGGCGGTCTGCCCCAGGAGCAGCCAAACGGCGATGGTTACCAGCGCGATGGTTATTACAGCCGGCACGAATACGCCCGACACCTTGTCGGCCACCTTGGCAATCGGCGCCTTGGTCGCGGCGGCGTCGCTGACCAT
>CASFUJ010000004.1 GCA_949297645.1 uncultured Desulfovibrionaceae bacterium | reverse complement strand
GACGTGAAGGATCTGCTCGCCATGGTACTGGACATCCCCCGCGCCTACATGATTCCCGCCCATATCTGGACGCCGTGGTTCGCGCTCTTCGGCTCCAAATCCGGCTTCGACAGTCTGGACGAATGTTTCGAGGACCTGACCCCCCATATTTTCGCCGCGGAAACCGGCCTCTCCTCCGACCCGGACATGAACCGATGCTGGAGCCATCTCGACAATCTGCTCATGGTCTCAAGCTCCGACGCCCATTCCGGAGAGAACCTCGCACGGGAAGCCACGCTCTTTGACGGCGCGGCAAGCTACGACGGCATCTTCGACGCCCTGCATAAAAAACCCGGCGACACGCGCTACGCCGGGACACTGGAGTTCTTCCCCGAAGAAGGCAAGTATCATCTGGACGGGCACCGCGCCTGCGGCGTGGTGCTGGAGCCTGCCGAATGCATGAAGCTCGGCGACATCTGCCCCGTGTGCGGCAAGCCCCTCACCGTGGGCGTGCTGCACCGCGTTCTTGCGCTTGCCGACCGCACGGCCCCGCCCCATCCGGGCAAGGATTTCCAGTCCCTCATTCCCCTGCCGGAAATACTCGGCGAAATTCTGCACTGCGGCGCAAAAACCAGAAAAGTTCAGGAAAAATACGCCGGTCTGCTGGAACGTTTCGGCGCGGAAATGACCATTCTTCAGGACGTGCCGGAAAACGATTTGCGTCACGCCTGGCCGGAACTCGGCGAAGCCGTGTCCCGCATGCGCTCAGGCAGGGTCATCCGCCATGCCGGATACGACGGCGAATACGGTACCATACGTCTGTTCGAAGCGCAGGAGAACGGCCCCTCGCTTCTTGAGAAAGTACCCGCCGCCAGGCGCTCTCCCCTGCCGAAAAGCGCCGGAAACGCTCAAAAAAAAAGTGCGTCTGACAAAGAAAAGCCTTCCGTCGCCCCGGTGAAGGCTCACGAAAAAAAATTCTCCCTCGACGGCTTCAGCGCCATGCAGAAAAGGGCGCTGGAAGCCGGGCCCGGTCCCGTGCTGGTACTCGCGGGCCCGGGTGCGGGCAAGACAAGAACGCTCATCGGCAGAATCGTGCGTCTTCTGCGCGCAGGCACGGCCGCCTCGGACATCGTGGCCGTGACCTTCACGCGCCGCGCGGCCGAAGAAATGCAACTTCGTCTTGCCGACGCGCTTCGCGGGGCGGAAGACGACGCACCCGTCGTCCTGCCGGAAACCGATACCCTGCACGCTCTAGCCCTGAAGCGCTGGCCCGGGGAAGCCCCCGTGGTGCTCTCCGAAGAAGGCGCGCGCAGGGCCTTTGCCGCGGCCAACCCGCAGCTCGACAAAAAGGATGCCTCCCGTCTTTACGACCGGCTGGAAATGGCCCGGGAAACGCTGGACATGCCCGAAGACCTCGCGCCTTTCGCTACGCGCTACCATCTCTGGAAAAAAGAGCGCGGCCTTGCCGACTACACCGATTTGCCGGAAACGTGGCTTGCCGAACTCAAAAGCAGAAATTACGGGGCCGCCAAGCCCTGGAAACATCTTCTCGTGGACGAGGTGCAGGACCTCTCTCCCCTGCAGAAGGCGCTGGTGGAAGCCCTCGCCCCGGCCGACGGCTCGGGATTTTTCGGCATAGGCGACCCGGATCAGTCCATCTACGGATTCCGCGGCGCGGATTCCGGCATTGAAAAAGCACTGCGCGCCCGCTGGCCGCAGCTTCTCGTGCTGGGGCTCACCGAAAGCCACCGCTCCGCGGCCGCCATTCTTCAGGCCGGCCACGACGCCCTTTCCGGACACGGAGCCTGCGGGGAACTTTCCTCCGTCACCGGCGCCTCCGCCACGCTGCAGTGGATGGGCGCGCCGAGCGCCGAGCGGGAAGCGGCCTGGATTGCCGACCGCATAGCCTACCTCATCGGCGGCACCTCCCATCAGCAGGCGGACTTGCATGAAACGCTGGCAAACTGCCATCTCGATGCCGGTTCGTGCAGCCCGGGCGACATCGCGGTGCTCTGCCGCATCAAGGCTCTCATGCCTCCCATCCGGGCGGCGCTGGAGCGCAGAGGCATTCCCTGTTCCGCGCCTGAAGAGGAGGCCTTCTGGGCGGATGAACGCATAGACGCCCTGCTTCAGGCCGCCGCACGCTTCCACAGGAACGAAGAGCATTCCCGCAAGGAAGCCGTCTTTCTCGACGCCAGCCGCTTCCCCCTGCTGGCGGCCATGGCTCCGGCCGTGCCTTCTTCCGAAACCCGCGGGGAAGACCGGCTGGACGACGTGCCCGGGGAGATCTGGGCTCAGGGACCGGACGCGGTGCTCGCCCGCTGCCCGGACCGCTTCGACCCTCTTTTCGGCGACTCCTCGGCCTTCCGAAAGCTGCGTCTCGCCTGGAAGGAACACGGCGGCTGGCCGGAACTTCTGGAGTTCGTCTCCTTCCGCCGGGACATCGACATGGTGCGGGGGCAGGCGGAACATGTACAGCTCATGACGCTGCACGCCTCCAAGGGACTGGAGTTCAAGGCAGTGTTCATACCCGGCGCGGAAGACGGACTTCTCCCCTTCCGCGGCGTGGGCGCACTGCTCGGCAAGAAGGACGATTTCACGCCCCCTTCCGTGGAAGAAGAGGAACGGCTGCTCTATGTGGGCATCACGCGCGCCTCGGAAGCGGTGTTTCTCTCCTCCGCCGCAAGCCGCACGCTCTACGGGCATAAACTCGCGCTTCCTCCGTCTCCTCTGCTGCCGCTCTCGCACTTCCATGCCGTGAAACTGACAAGGCACACGAAGACCACGGCCAGCCAGCTGAGCCTGTGCTGAGCTGCCGCCGAAAAACAGCGGTTCCGAAGCAAAGGAGAGGAAAAACACCGGGCGCTCCGATACGGGCCGCATCAGTGTCTTTTCAGTACACCGTCGTGCGTCCGCATGACGGCGGAAACCATGCCGCCCGCCAGACACGTCCGCCCCGTTGCGGAAAAGCCCTGCGTATCTTCAAACCATACGGCCTGTCGTTTCGCGGAAAAAGCGCAGTTTTTCCGCTCAATTCTGGCCGGGCGACGCAGAACCGCCGCCTCGCGTTTCACCTTTTTCAAAGGTAAAACGCTCCAAACGGCAGACACGGGGCGGAGCCGTACGCCGGGGCCAGTTATTTGATGGCGGCGTCCAGCAGTATGCCTGCGGCAAAGAGCGCGCTGAAAATAAGAATGTTGCGGGAGGTGAGACCGAGACATCGGTTCAGGGCACGGCCCTTGTAGATGGTCGCCATGCTGCTCCACACCCGGTAATGGGGAACAAGGAAGGCCAGGGGAAGCATCCCGGCCCAGAACAGACCGTGAGGGATGAGACAAAGCGCGAAGGCGCAGGCAAAGCCCCCCTGTGCCAGATAGTAGCGCAGACCGAACTCCGCGCCGAAACGGGCGATGAGCGTCTTCTTGCCGGAAAGCCGGTCCTGGTCCCTGTCGCGGAAATTATTGATGGTGAGCAGCAGATTGATGCACACGCCCACGGCCAGTCCGGCCAGCGTAGCCTGCGGCGCCCACGCCCCGGCCTGCACATAGTAGGTGAAGCCCACGGCCACCAGACCGAAGAAGACCACCACCAGAACGTCGCCCCAGCCGTGCGCAGCCAGAGGATAGGGTCCGGCGGAGTAAAGATAGGCGCACACAAGGCAGATGAGGGCCACCCCCACCATGTTCCAGCCGCCGTACCACGCGAGCGGCAGTCCGGCGCAGAGCGCGAGCGCAAGATCGATGAGGATGCCCGTCTTCATCTTCTTCGCCGATATCCAGCCCTGCGCGCAGGCCCGGCGCGGTCCGAGCCGGTCCTCTCTGTCGTTGCCCTGCTCGAAGTCGCTCACGTCGTTGATGAAGTTGGACGCAATCTGCATGAGCACGGCAAAGAGCATGCACAGAAGCGCCGGAACGGGACGGAAGCACCCCGCCCACACGGCCAGAGAGCAGCCTACAAGTACCGGCGCCAGCGCCGCGGCCAGCGTCTTCGGCCGACAGGCCAGCACCCACGCATACAGAGAATCCCTGCGAACTTCCGTTTCCATACCTGCACTCCCCGCGGCCGCACCGCATGATGTCCGCCGCGACAGGGCACGGCGAGCGCAGCATAGCGCATCTTACCGGCAAAGAAAAGAAAGCGTCTCCTCCTGTCGTTGTTGACAAAACCTTACTCCCCGGACAGACGCGATACTCTTCAGCAGGCCATTTCCATGACGACTGCCTTCAGCACCATGGCAACGACACACCGAAAGAGTCGTTCCCGTCGTTTCGATAAAAACTCTGTACATACTCATACAGGCGGCAACAATAGAACAAAAGGGAACAGGGCTCTTCAGGCCTCTTCCTCAGGGGCACGCCTCAAAACGCGTCAGTCTTCCTGCAGCAGAACAAAGCCCCGGTACGTCGGCCGTAACGAAAAGGCCGCTGCTGAAAAATAGGCTTCTCATGCCCATCCCAAATTCGGCTCTTTCTTCTTCCTGTCCATGGTGACTCTCCTGCCCTCCCAAGTCAGGATAGATTTTCCCCCCCCCTTGACCTGCTCTATCATCCCTTTTATCCTGAAGAAAGCAAGCTTCCCTCTTACCCCCATCCACCATGCTGGACTTCCGCCGCCTTCTGTATTTCTGCACCATCGTGGAGCAAGGCCAGATCAGCCGCGCCGCCAGGATTCTGCACATCAGCCAGCCCACTCTGAGTCAGTCGCTCAAGGACCTTGAGGACGAACTCGGCCTCATACTCATTCACAGAGAGAGCGGCAAATGGCAGGTCACAGAGCGAGGGCAGGCCTTCTATCTGGAAGCCCAGCGGATTCTGACGCAGGTGGACGATCTGGCACAGAACATCAGAAATCCCTTTGCACGCAACGCCGACATCTTCGGCGAAGTACGCGTGGGATGCAGCGGTTTCTGCCTGTCGTTCCTTCGTGCCATACTGCCGCGCATGGAGCAGGAGTATCCGGGCATACGCATACGCCTTCTGGTCACGGACAACATGGCGCTGGAAAACAAGGTGCAGAGCCACGGGCTGGACCTCGCCATCCTCCATCTGCCCCTCATGTATAACAACTATGTGTCCGTTCCTCTGCCTGAACAGTATTTCGTGGCCGTATGGTCACCGCTGCTCATCGCTCCCGACGAAGACCCCGTGTCTTTGCGTACGCTTGCCACCTTTCCCCTCATGCTCTCACGGCGCTGGTCCAACAGCGGGACCTTCCGCCCCTTCATCATTGCCATGCAGGAAGAAAATCTCCGGCCACGCATCATTCTGGACACGCCTGCCCCCTACTGGATGATAGACACTCTGGAAGAACTTCCGGCCGTCGCCATCCTGCACCATACGGAGCTTCCCCGCAAAGCCTTCTCCCTCGCCGTGCGCCGGGTCAATCTTCCCAAGCTCATCTTTCGTCCGGCCATCATCTGGGGAAAAGACAGCTACCTGACGCCGCAGTGCAGCAAAATCATCGACCTGCTCTGCGACCTGACAGGCGTCCCGCGTCCCATCGCCTGACGCAACCTTTCTCTCCCCCTGCCGGCCTTACGCCGTTCCGCATACTTTTGCGCCCATGCGGCATGAACAGATGTCCTTCATGGCGCCGCCAGCAAATCCCATTCACACCTGCCGCTTCTCCCCCACCACAGGATGCTTGCCCTGCCGGATATCAGGCTTCCCTCTGCCTCACATGCAGCCCCTTCAGGCATAGAAAAAATCTATACCCTGTAGGGGAAAAAAGTATTTGTATAATATCCTCACCATGGACTAATGTGTATATAACAAAAAAGATATCTACTATTTTTTACTGCAAATACACAACTTCATGGAGGATTACTCATGAAAGTTCTTGCTCTTAATGGAAGTCAGAATCCAAGAGGCGTGACATATCACGCCATTCAACTTGTTGAAGAAGAGCTTAAAAAAGAAAATATTGGTCTTGATATCATTCATATCGGTGTAAAACCGTTGGCAGGATGCCTTGACTGCAGAAAATGCAGAACAAATGGTCATCATTGCATCCACAACGACATTGTCAACAAAATTATTGATATGCTTCCCGACTACGACGGTTTGATACTGGGGTGCCCGGTACACTACATGGGTATTCCCGGACCGTTCAAAGCGGCGCTCGACAGACTCCTCTATGCTACAGAGCATCTTGAAGGCTGGGGACCCAAACCCGCAGCAGCCATAGCCGTCTGCCGCAGGGCAGGCGCAGTCAACACGGCTCAGCAGTTAGGCAACTACCTCAACTGCTCCAATCTTCTCACCGTCAACAGCCAGTACTGGAATATCGTATTCGGCTGGAAACCCGAAGAATTTCTGGAACAGGATACGGAAGGCGTGCAGACCATGAAGGTGCTCGGAAGGAACATGACATGGCTGCTGAAAGTCATAGAAGCATCCAAAGATACCATTCCCGCGCCGGTCTATGAAAAACGCGTCCGGGCCAACTTCTGCCGATAGGAAAACGCCATGCGCGCCATAGACTTTCGCCTTCGTCCTCCCTACAGGAGCTATCTTAATTCCTTCATGTACGACATGCCGGCTTTGGAAAAATCCCATGCCATGCGTGCTCTCGGTCCCGTTTCCGAAGCGGCAGTGCGCAAGGACACGGCCCTGCTTGTCGAGGAAATGAACAGAGCCGGCATTACCTGGGGCGTCGCGCCCGTCCGCCTGCCGCAGAGAGCCGACAACGACGACGCCCTTGCCCTCATGGAAGAATTTCCCGGCCACTTTCTCGGCATACCGTGGATTGACCCCCTCAATCCACGAACGGCGTGCGCGGATGTTGAACGGTACTGCGTAAACGGTCCGTGCCGTGCGGTCATCATGGAACCCGGCCTCTACACCACTCCGGTGAAGTGGTTCGTCAACAATTCCGACATATTCCCCGTATATGAGTACTGTGCAGAAAAAAACGTGCCGATACTGCTTTCCTTCGGAGGACGTGTCTCCGATCCACGCTATTACGCACCGGAACTCATATACGACGTTGCCACCCGCTTCCACGCCCTCAAGCTCGTTCTCTGCCACGGAGGATGGCCCTATGTGACGGCCATCTGCAAGGTCGCCATGGACTGTCCGAACGTTTTTCTCTCGCCGGACACCTGGGCCATGAGCTTCGCCCCGGGCGGCGCGGACTACATTCTCGCGGCAAACTACACATTGCAAGACCAGATAGTCTTCGGCTCCTCCTATCCGGCCATACCGCTGGAAAAGGCCGTGGAAGACTATGTTCGCCGCCTCCGTCCCGAAGTGGCGGATAAAATCATGTACCTGAACGGAGCCCGACTCTTCGGGCTTGAAGCATAGCCCTTCTCCGTTTCAAAGCTTAAGCCATCCAAGGAGAACAGTAATGAAAAAGCTGACGACCACACTCGCTCTCACGGGACTCATTCTGACTGCCGGACTTTTCCCCTCCTCCTTCTCCTCTCCGGCCGGAGCAGAAGAAAATCTTAACGTACGCATTGTCGGGGCTTCTCTCGGCGGCTCCGTCAACCGTTCCTACGCGGCCTTCGCTCAGGCATTCATGAAAGAATATCCCGGCTCCAACGTGGACATTCTTCCCGGCGGCGCCGTAGCAAACCCGACCCGGATGCAGAGAGGTGCCGGAGAACTTTCCCATACCCAGACCATGGCACTGAACGCTGCATACAACGGCACCGACCCTTATAAGGAAAAACATGGCGACCTCCTGTCCATGTTCCGTATCGGGGACGAAACGCGTCTGCATTTCATAGCGCGCGACGCTGTTCCCTTCAAAACGCTCGATGACATCAGGGACAAAAAGATGGCCATCTCCCTTGCCATGTCTCCCAAGGGAACGACAAATGAGCTGTACGGACGCTGGGTGCTGGAAGCCTATGGTATTACCTATGACGACATCAGAAAATGGGGCGGCACCGTCAATTTCAGCGCCTACGACACCGTGACCAACAGCATGAAGGATAATCAAATCGACATGCTTGTGTGGGTCGGACCGGGCGAACCCGTATTCATGCAGGAAGTGGCCCTCGGCCAGAAGCTCCGCTGGCTTCCCGTCAAGCAGGAAGTCATGGAAAAAATGAAGGAAAAAGGACTGCGTCCCACGGTGGTCAAGGGGACGGAATTCAACGGTATGGTCGGCTCCGACATTCCGTGTCTGACCGACACCAATGAAATCTTCTGCCGCAAGGATACGCCTGAGGACCTCGTTTACAAAATGACCAAGGTCTGGGTGGAACACGGCAAGGAAATAGGCGACGCCAATCCCGGCTGGGCATGCTTCACGCCCGCCGTGGCCGCCGGGGAAACCACCCTTCCCCGACATCCCGGAGCCATCCGCTATTTCCGTGAAGCCGGTCTTCTGAAGTGAGGCCCTGCGTTCCATGATCATTGACTTCCGAGTACGCCCGCCGTTCAAAAGCTTTCTTGAGAGCGGCATCATGAAGCGCTGGATGAACGTGCCTGTGGAACCCCGCCGTCAACCGGCCACAAACCGTGGCAGGCTTCCCGTTCCCTCCCTGCAACATGGAGGCAGCATGTCGCTTTTCATGGAAGAAATGGGCGAGGCAGAAATAAGCACAGCCGTGGTCATGGGACGACGTTGTCTTCTTCCCGGAGACGGATTCAGCAACCAGTCCAACAGTGAACTTACGGAACTCTCCACTCTTTATCCCGGCAGGTTCCTCTGTCTTGCCGGTATAGACCCCATGGAACAAGGGGCCGTCGAAGAAGCGGAACGGTGCCTGCGCCGTCCGGAATTCAAAGGACTCAGCCTTGAACCCGGCTGGTGCACGCCGCCGCTTCTTGCCGACGACCCGCGTCTGGACGAACTCTACGACCTGTGCGCCCGGTACGAAGGCATTGTCTCCCTGACGCTCAGTCCTCATATCGGCCCGGATATCAGCTACGCCAGACCCGATGCCGTACAGAGGGCATGCCGTAAACATCCCGATGTAAACTTCGTCATCATGCATGCCTGCTGGCCTTTTTTTGCCGACATCATCGGCGCCGCAATGTTCACTCCAAACCTCTATCTTGCGCCCGACTGCTATTTTTATGTGGAAGACATGCCTATGGCCGGGGAAATGCTGAAAGCAGCCAACACGTTCCTTAAGTATCAGGTACTTTTTGCCAGCAGCTATCCCGTACGAGGTCTGAAACAGAGCGTGACGGACTGGACAAACAGAAACTGGAACGCAGAAAGTCTCGAGCTTTCCCTTTACGAAAACGCCGCCCGGCTTCTGAAACTTTAGCATGCTCGGAAGACAAGGAATATAAGATGGAAAACAAGCTGCGAGCCTCTCTTAAACCCGTGTTCACGGTTCTTGCCGTTTTTCTCGCCCTGTTTCAAATCTACACCACAGGTGGATTTGCCATTTTCGACGGCACACTTCAGAAGGTGGCGCATCTTTCCCTGGTACTGGCCCTTGCCTTTCTTCATGTTCCGCATAAAAAATTCGGCACCGGCAGGGAGCCCACTGTCTGCGTTCTGATTGATATCTGCCTTGCGCTGCTTGCCCTCAGCATAAGCGCCTACTACTTTGCCAACGCCTCAACCATTCTCGAACGCGTGCGCTATGTGGATGAGGTCACAAATCTGGACCTCTTCTTCGGCTGCGTCACCACGCTTCTCACCATGGAAATCACCAGACGCACCGCCGGTATGCCTCTCGTCATCGTGGGCGTCTGCTTCATCTGTTATGCGCTCTTCGGTCAGGACCTGCCCGGCCCCTTCCGTCACAACGGCGTCACCTTCGAAGGTCTCATCGAACAGCTCTTTCTTTCCTCTGACGGACTCTTCGGTCTTCCGCTGGCGGCTGCCGCCACCATGATTTACGCCTTCGTGCTCTTCGGCGCCTTCCTTGAACGCACGGGCATGAACACCCTGTTCATCGACCTCGCCTGTCTGCTCACCAAAAACGCCAAAGGCGGCCCGGCCAAAGTGGCCATTTTCGCCTCGGCTCTGTTCGGTTCCATTTCCGGCTCCGCCCCGGCCAACGTTTACGGAACCGGCATCTTCACCATTCCGCTCATGAAACGTGTGGGCTACTCTCCCGCGTTTTCTGGCGCCGTGGAAGCCTGCGCCTCCACCGGCGGGCAGCTCATGCCGCCCATCATGGGCGCGGCGGCCTTCATTATGGCTGACCTCACAGGTGTGGGCTACATGGCCGTGGTCAAGGCCGCGCTTCTTCCCTCCCTGCTGTTCTACGCCTCTCTCTGGCTCATGATTCACTTTGAAGCCGTAAAGAAAAACCTCGGAACCATACCGGCGGAAGAAGTACCTGAGGCACGGGCCGTCATCTCCCGCCTCTATTATATGATTCCTCTGGTCTTTCTCGTCGTGGTGCTCATGATGGGCAGAAGCGTCAACTTCGCCGCCTTTGCAGGCTGCATCGTCGTGGCACTCGTAGGGCTTTTCCGCAAAAGCACACGCATCGACCTTAAGGCCCTCAGAGACATCTCCGTCTCCGCCGCCAGAAATACCCTCATGGTGACCGCCTGCTGCGCCTGCGCCGGTATCGTGGTGGGCGTCATGGGTATCACCGGCGGTGGTTTCAAATTCATCAATCTCATCACCTCCTTTGTGGACGGCAACCTGATTCTTCTGCTCATTCTGCTCATGCTGACCTGCTTCATCGTAGGGATGGGCGTTCCCACGGCTCCCGCCTACATCATCGTTTCCGTGCTGGCGGCACCTGCCATGATAAAGCTCGGCGTCGATCCTCTCGCCGCCAACATGTTTGTGCTCTATCATGCCGTCCTTTCCGCCATCACACCGCCGGTATGCCTTGCCGCCTTTGCGGGAGCAGCCATAGCCGAAGCCAACGCCATGCAGACAGGTTTCCAGTCCGTAAAGCTCGGCGTCATAGCCTTCATTGTGCCGTTCTTCTTTGTGTATGAACCCGCTCTTCTGCTCAAGGGCAGCGCCGCAGACATCATTCCCGCCATCATCTCGGCCTCGCTGGGACTCATCGCTCTGGCCGCCGGCCTGCAGGGCTATCTTCTGCACAACGCTCCGCTCTGGCAGCGTGCCGTGCTTGTTGCGGCGGGTCTCATGCTCATCATCCCGGGCATGATTACCGATGTGCTGGGTCTCGGAGGCTTTGCCCTCGTTCTGCTCATGCAGAAACTTCAGAAAAACTGACCCCCCGTCGGGAAAGGACTCCTTTCCCGACCCGGCATCAGCTTCCGCACCGATGCCTCCAATGTTCCGCCCGGCCCAGTCCCTCGCCGGGCGGAACCGGCTCTACAAAGGAGCTTCCCCCATGCCAGCCACGCAGCCTTCCAGGCGACACCCTCTGAAAGTAACGGTACTGCGCACCGTCGGCACGAAAGACCTTTTCCCCATGCCCCTCGAAGATCAGGTTTCCCACGCTCCGCCGCAGTGCGCGCGATTGAAGCCGGGACAGACGTTCATGATAGACGCAGAAGGCATCTGTACGCCGCCCTTTCCCTGCGACTGGGCTTGGAACGACCTGTATCCCATCATGACCGCCATGCAGACGGGCGGGCACTTCGCCATGAAAAAGCGTCCGGGCATTCAGTATTCATGCTGCACGGACGGCGCCATGCCCATGATTTTCAAAATAGAATATCAACAGGAAGCCCACGGCGAGCACGACATTGCCGGAGAAAAAACATGTCCCCGCAAAGAAGGCAACACTCGCATGCCTCTGAAAATAACCGTGACAAGAGTCTTCTCGGCAGATGAGGTACACCCCACCCTTTCCGAGGACATCATACAGACGCCCGAGTCCCCCCGGACTGATGGAAGGAGACACCTTCTTCGTTGAGAAGGAGGGAAAAAAGCCGGAAGGACTTCCCGTTTCCGCCTGGCATGACCTCAATCGCTACGTTCTTTCCCTCCAGCTGGGCGGAAACGTTCCAGGCTTCCGAGAAGGGATCGTGTATGTCTGCTCCACGGACGGTCTCACTCCCGTCGTGTTCCGCCTGAAACGCCTGCCCGCCGTTTCGTAGCAGACGTCGCCTTACCTTTTCCAGTCTCTTCCGCCGCCCTTTCCGGGCGGCTTTTCCGTTTCTGCGCTCCCCCTCTCTCAATTGACCTTCATCCCTGACAAAGGTATTCTTTGCAGCCGTCAGTCATTTCAGGATATGCGCCACCGCTGCCCCGCGCGCCCTGAACGCGCAGCAGTCAAACGAATGAGGCCTCCATGAGCCAGAATACCCCCGCCCCTGAAGCGGAACGTACTCAGGGCACCGATTTTCTCCGCGCCCGCATCAATCAGGACAATCTCACCGGCCGCTTCAACGGACGCGTACATACGCGCTTTCCTCCCGAGCCCAACGGTTATCTGCATATCGGCCACGCCAAGTCCATCTGCATCAACTTCGGCCTGGCCAAGGAATACGGCGGGCAGTGCAATCTGCGCTTCGACGACACCAACCCCGTAAAAGAAGATACCGAATACGTCGATTCCATCCAGAAGGACGTGCAGTGGCTGGGCTTCCAGTGGGAAGGCGACGTGCACTACGCCTCCGACTATTTCGACAAGCTCTACGAATACGCCGAAAAACTCATCATGATGGGCAAGGCCTATGTGGACGAGCTTTCCGCCGACCAGATCCGTGAATACCGCGGCACCCTTACAAAGCCCGGCACCCCCAGCCCGTGGCGTGACCGCCCGGCCGAGGAAAGCCTCGACCTGTTCCGCCGCATGAAGGCCGGCGAATTCGAAGACGGCAGATATGTGCTCCGCGCCAAAATCGACATGGCGTCCCCCAACATCATCATGCGCGACCCCACCATCTACCGCATACGCCATGCCTCCCATCACCGCACGGGCGACAAGTGGTGCATCTATCCGATGTACGACTTCACGCACTGCCTTTCCGACTCCATCGAAGGCATCACCCATTCCATCTGCACGCTGGAGTTCGACAACAACCGCGAACTGTACGACTGGGTGCTGGACACGCTGGGCGTCTATCATTCCCAGCAGATTGAATTCGCGCGCCTGCAGCTCACCTACACCGTGCTTTCCAAGCGCAAGCTCATCCAGCTCGTGAAGGAAGGCTACGTCCGCGGCTGGGACGACCCGCGCATGCCCACCATTTCCGGTCTGCGCCGCCGCGGCTACACGCCCGAGGCCATCCGCGACTTCTGCTCGCGCATAGGCATAGCCCGTGCCGCCGACTCCGTGGTGCACTACAGCCTGCTGGAATTCTGCTGCCGCGAGCACCTCAACGCCGTCACCCCGCGCTGCATGGCCGTTCTCGACCCCATAAAGGTCGTCATCACCGACTATCCGGAAGACATGGTGGAAGAATTCGAGCAGCCCCTGCACCCCGAGGACGCCTCCTTCGGCAGCCGCAAGGTGCCCTTCTGCCGCGAAATCTACATCGACCGCGACGACTTCCGCGAAGACCCGCCCAAGAAGTACTTCCGCCTCGCGCCCGGCGCGGAGGTGCGTCTGCGCTACGCCTACTACATCACCTGTCAGGAAGTCATCAAGGACGCCGAGGGCAACATCGTGGAACTGCACTGCACCCACGATCCGTCCTCCCGCGGCGGCTCCAGCCCCGACGGCCGCAAGGTGAAGGGCACGCTGCACTGGGTGAGCGCCCGTCACGCCGTGCCTACGGAAGCGCGCCTTTACGAGCAGATGTTCACCACCGAAAGCGACAGCGATATTGAAGAAGGCAAGACCTTCCTTGACTACTTCAATCCCGACTCCGAAAAGGTGGTCACGGCCATGGCGGAACCCTATCTCGCCACGCTTCCCGCGGGCAGTCATGTGCAGTTCGAGCGCGTGGGCTACTTCTGCGCCGACCCGGACGGCACGGCGGAGCATCCCGTGTTCAACCGTACCGTGACGCTCAAGGACTCCTGGGCGAAAATCGAAAAAAAGCAGTAACGCCCGAAGAGGCCGCAAGACGGCAGAAACTTCCGGCGGAAAAGGTCATCTGCGGCAATACCGCAACCGGCGGAGCGCGTCCTGCGCACTCCGCTTCTGAAGAACGAACTCCTCATGCAGGGAGGCAGTATGTCCATTTTTGAAAAGAATCAGGCGCTGGCCCGTCTGTTTGAAGAACACAAGGCCCGCCTGTGCGAAGAAGAAGGGCTGACGGAAGAGCAGATCCGCGCCGCCATCGAAGCGGGCACCATGGTGCTTCTGGGCAACCCCAACCATAAGAACGTCCGCCCCATCCTTGTGGGCCAGCCTGCGAGAGTGAAGGTCAACGCCAATATCGGCACCTCGCCCTTCCACTGCAGCGTGAAGGGTGAAATGCGCAAGCTGAAGATTGCTCTGGACGCGAAGGCCGACACCATCATGGATTTGTCCATCGCGGGCGATCTGGACGATATTCGCCGTCAAATGCTGGATGCCTGCCCCGCGCCTCTCGGCACGGTACCCATGTACGGCGTGGCGCAGATTTACATCGACCGCGGCGAAGACCCCGCCACCATCGACCCGGAAGTGATTTTCGCGGACGTGGAAAAGCAGGCCGAACAGGGCGTGGACTTCATGACCCTGCACTGCGGTCTCACCCGTCAGGGCGCGGAATGGGGCGCGAAGGGCGGCCGCACCATGGGTATCGTCTCCCGCGGCGGCAGCATTCTTTCCCGCTGGATGCTGCGCAACGACAAGGAAAACCCGCTGCTCACCGAATTCGACCGCCTGCTCGACATTGCCCTGCGCTACAACGTCACCCTGTCGCTCGGCGACGGTCTGCGCCCCGGTGCGAACAGCGATGCCGGCGATGCCGCCCAGTGGATGGAAGTCATCATGCTGGGACAGCTTGCAAAGCGCGGCCTTGAAAAGGGCGTGCAGTGCATGATTGAAGGCCCGGGCCATGTGAGTCTCAATGAGGTGGAAGCACAGATAGTAAGCATCAAGAAGCTGACGAACGGCGCTCCCCTTTATGTGCTCGGTCCGCTGGTCACCGACGTGACGCCCGGCTACGACCATATCTCCGGCGCCATCGGCGGCGCTCTGGCCGTGCGTGCCGGTGTGGACTTCCTCTGCTATCTCACGCCTGCCGAGCACCTCACACTGCCTGACGAAGAAGATGTGAAGCAGGGTGTCATGGCCTCCCGCGTGGCGGCGCAGGCCGGTGAAAACGCTCTCGGCACGCCCAGAGCAAGAGCGAAGGAAACCCGCATGTCCAAGGCGCGCATGGAACTTGACTGGGAAACCATGCGCGAGATAGCCATCGACCCCGAGCTTCTGGACAAGCGCCGCGAGCCCCACAAGAACGAAGAAGCCTGCGCCATGTGCGGCAACTTCTGCGCCGTGCGCATGATGCGCGAGGGCAACCCCGCGGCTTCCATTCCCAGCCACTGCCATCATCACAAATAACCGGGCCTCGCCGCGGCCCCGCCGGGACCGCTCCGCTTTCCCTGAAAAGGCCGCATCTTATGATGCGGCCTTTCTGCCGGAAGGACGTTCATCATGTGCAAGACGGTCGTCATACTGACTATGCTGCTGCTTGTGCCGCTGTGCGGGACAGAGGCTTCTGCCCAAGTCACGGACCATACCCGCGTGCTTACCGCACGTCAGGCCTTTTCCCTCATTCCTACGGAAATTTTCGAAAACACCCGTTTTCCCCTGAGCGAAAAGGAAAAAAGCCAGCTTGCCGAACAGGGAATGAATTCGCACTGGAGCATCACCGAGGAGGAGCGCGACATACTGCGTTTCGGTTCGACGGAAGGTTCCGCCTCGGTATGCCTGCGCCTGTTCCGCTCAAAGCGCGGAGCCGTGGCCGCCTTCCGTACGGAGGACGACGACGGCGTGTGTCTCTCCGAACTGTGGTATATCAGCACAGGCGGCCATGCCACGCCCCTGCCCCTGCCTCCAGAGCCGGACACGGACAGCTTCTTCGAGCCCGGACGCGATCTGCCCGGACGCCTGTCCTCCAGCTGCACCTACTGCGTGTTCGACAAGGGTCTCGAAGTACTGCCTTCCTTTTCTTCTGACGGCATCCCCTGCGACCTTTCGCCCGACAACGCCGTGTACTATCTCTGGAACGGAACGACGTTCATCAAAAAAATAAAAAAGCTGCTGGGCCTGCCCCGCTGATACAACTTTTTCTTCTTACCGGAAAAATATGAGAAAAGGCGGCCGAAGCCGCCTTTTTCCATCATAACCGCATGGTTTTCATAAACGTATGTTCCGCACGGATGCGCCTACTTCACGATGGCCGTGCCGATACCCTGGTCGGTGAGAAGTTCCAGAAGCAGACAGTTCTCCACGCGGCCGTCCACGATGGTCACCTTGTCCACGCCGCGCCGGAGCGCATTCATGCAGCAGTTGATTTTGGGAATCATGCCGCCGGTCAGGGTGCCGTCGGCGAGCAGCCGGTCGGCCTCGGCCGTGTCGATATGCTCGATGAGCTTCCCTTCCTTGTCCAGAATACCGGCCACGTCGGTGAGCATGAGAAGGCGGCGCGCCCGAAGCGCACCGGCCACGGCTCCGGCCACGGAGTCGGCGTTGATGTTGTAGGTATTGCCCTCGGCATCCACACCTACGGGGGCGATGACGGGCACGAAGTCGTCGTTGATGAGCGAGCGCAGAAGCTGCACGTTCACCGCCGTGACCTCGCCCACGTTGCCGAGGTCGATGATCTCCGGCGGCTGCTGTTGCCCGTGACTGACGGTCATGGCGAGCTTGCGGGCCTCAAGCAGCATGCCGTCCTTGCCGGAAAGTCCCACGGCGCGCGCCCCCGTCTTGTTGATGAGGTTCACCACGCTCTTGTTCACCGAGCCCACCAGCACCATTTCCACCACGTCCATGGTGGCCTTGTCGGTGACGCGGTGTCCCTGACGGAATTCAGACTTGATTTCCAGCTTGCTCAGCATCTCGTTTATCTGCGGGCCGCCGCCGTGCACCACCACGGGGTGTATGCCCACCAGCTTGAGCAGACTGATGTTGCGGGCGAAGGCCAGCTTGAGACTCTCGTCCGTCATGGCGTGGCCGCCATATTTGATGACTACGGTTTCACCATGATATTCGCGCAGATAGGGAAGACTTTCGATAAGAATCTTCGACTGCATGCGGGCCTGTTCCACAGGGTCGGCAATAATGGCCATATATGCTCCTTGCGCCGGGGGCTCCCGGCCTTCATTGTTCGTCGTTCATAGTTCCCGCAATCTTCGCGAATGTCCAGCCCTTTCCCGCGGAGCCCTTCCCTAAAAAGAATAACGGGCGCAGGGTCGCGGGCCGCTTAAACCATTGCGTAAAAAGGCGCAACAGGTTAAGAAGGTGGGGTCAATGACGCGGACATCCTTCCGCAAAATCAATTCTGGAGACTCTATGTTCACTTCCATTGCCTACGCCGCCGGCAACGCGGGCGGCGCCGCTCAGAGCGGCCCCATGGGAGCCTTTGCCTCCCTTGTGCCCCTTCTGCTCATGTTCGCCGTGTTCTACTTCCTGCTGATCCGCCCTCAGCAGAAGCGCAACAAGGAACACAAGGCCATGCTTGAATCCCTGGGCAAAGGTTCCTACATCCTCACCTCCGGCGGTCTGCTGGGCCGTATCGTCGATGTGGAAGGCGACATTCTCGTGGTGGACCTCGGTGAAACCAAGGTACGTATGCCCCGCGGCTTCGTGAGCGGCACCTATGACCCGAAGGCCATGAACAAGACGGCCGAAGCCGCTCCCGCCGAAACCAAGTAGGATTTCGGAAAACGGTATCTTTCGCTTCCACGCCTCCTTTCTCCGAGAGGAGGCGTGGGCTTTGTCTGTATCCGGCCTCCGGGCCGGTCCTATCATTGTTTTTAAGGATACAACCATGAAAGCTCTGCGTTTGCGCCTGGCCGTCTCCCTCATCGTGCTGCTCGTGGTGCTCGCGTACGCCCTGCCCAACCTTCCCTCCATCGGCAATTCCTTTCTGGGCACGTTCATGCAGGCTCGCATCAATCTCGGCCTGGACCTCAAGGGCGGCATGAACCTCACCCTGGGCGTGGATGTGGAAAAAGCCATACAGAACACGCTGACCGTCACCGGTCAGGACATCAGCGATCGCGCCAGGCAGGAAAAGCTCACCGTCATGAAGCCCCGTCTCAACGGACAGGGCCTGCTTGAAGTGACGCTCCCGCGCGCCGACCAGGCCGAAGCCTTCGACGCCATGATTCACAAGTGGTTCCCCAACCTGCAGCAGGTCAGCGCCGACACTTCCGCCTCCGGTCGCGTCTATGCCTTCGATCTGTCCTCCGACGCCCGCAGGCAGACGGAAGACATGACCATGGAACAGGTCGTGCGCACCATCCGCAACCGTATCGACCAGTTCGGCGTGGCCGAACCCGACATCCGCAAACAGTCGGACAATCAGGTACAGGTGCAGCTTCCCGGCATGACGGACGCCGAACGCGCCATCCAGATCATCGGTCAGACCGCTCACCTGGAATTCCACATCGTGCGCGACGATGTGGATCCCTCCGCCATCATGCTGCCCGCCGGCACCTCCCGCTACCCTCTCATCGTCAAGGGGCAGTACGGCACGCAGACGGAAAGCACCATCATTCTCGACAACGAATCCCTCATGGGCGGCGAGGACATCACCAACGCCCGTCCCGCCTTCAATGAATTCGGTCAGGCCTATGTGGCGCTGGAATTCAACAGCCGCGGTGCGAACAACTTTGAGCGCATCACCGGCGAACACATCAAGAAGCGCATGGCCATCGTGCTGGACGGCAAGGTCTATTCCGCCCCCGTCATCCAGGATCGCATCGCCGGAGGCAAGGCCTCCATCACCGGCAATTTCACCACCGAAGAAGCGCAGGATCTTGCCATCGTACTGCGCGCAGGCTCTCTGCCCACGCCCGTCTCCGTGCTGGAAGAACGCACTGTCGGTCCCTCTCTGGGCAAGGAGTCCATCAACAGCGGCATCAAGGCCTCCCTTGTGGGCGCGGCTGCCGTCGTGCTCGTCATGCCCCTCTACTACGGACTTTCCGGTCTCATCGCCGACCTCATGCTGTGCTTCACCATCACCATCCTTCTTGCCGGCATGACGTTTTTCGGCGCAACGCTCACCCTGCCGGGCATCGCCGGTATCGTGCTGACCATCGGCATGTCGGTGGACGCCAACGTGCTTATTTTCGAACGTATCCGGGAAGAGCTCAAGAACGGCATGACCGCCCTGGAAGCCATCACCGCCGGCTTCAGCCGTGCCAGCATCTCCATCATCGACTCGAACCTGACGACGCTCATCACGGCCGCCATTCTGTACCAGTTCGGCACGGGTCCGGTACGCGGCTTCGCCGTCACGCTGTCACTGGGTATTCTGGCTTCCATGTTCACGGCCGTTTTCGTGTCCCGCGCCGTGTTTGAGGCATGGATATCCCGCTCCGCCGGCCGGAAAATCAGCATCTAGGACAAAGGGGTCCTTTCATGGCATTCGCAATTCTTTCCCGTCAGACCAATATTGACTTTGTAGGCTTCCGCCGCATAGCCTTCAGCATTTCCGGCTTCTTCATCCTGCTGGGCATGTTCGCCATCATCTGGAACGGCGGACTGCGCTACGGCGTGGACTTCGCCGGCGGCGTCATGGTGCAGGTGCAGTTCGAGCAGCCCATCCCCGACGAACAGGTGAAAACGGCCCTTCAGGACGTGGATCTGCCCGGCCTCACCGTCCAGCAGGTGGATACGGAAGACCGCGACTATCTGCTGCGCTTCTCCATGCCCGCGGCGGAAAATCAGGACTTGCGCGAACAGGTTTCCACCGCGCTCAGCTCCAGCATTCCGGACAACCCCTCCAGCATCCAGCGTCTCGAATCCGTAGGCCCGAAGGTCGGTAATGACCTGCGCAACATGGCCATCGAAGCCCTGTTCTACGCCGTGCTGCTCATCACCGTCTATATTTCCGGCCGCTTCGAATACAGCTGGTTCATGGCGGGAGCCATGGCCCTCGTGCTCTGGGGCGCGGTGTACGGAGCGTCCTACCTCGGCTTCAACCGGCTCTGGGGCGTGGCCATAGGCATGGTCATCACCCTCATCTCCTGCTGGAAGCTGAAGCTCAACTTCGCTCTGGGCGCCATTCTGGCCCTCATTCACGACGTCATCGTCACGCTGGGCCTTCTCACCCTGCTGGGCGTGGAAATCGACCTCAACGTCATCGCGGCCCTGCTGACCCTCGTGGGCTACTCCATCAACGACACCATCGTCGTCTATGACCGTATCCGCGAAAACCTGCGCGCCGTGCCCGTTGATGCCAATCCCAAACCCACCATGGGAAGCATCATCAACAAATCCGTGAACCAGACGCTTTCGCGCACCATCATGACGAGCGCCACCACCCTCGTGGCCAGCCTTTCCCTGTATCTTCTGGGCGGCAACGTCATCCACGACTTCGCGCTCACCATTACGCTCGGCATCGTCTTCGGTACCTTCTCCTCCATCTTCGTCGCCTCCCCCATCCTCATTGCCTTCGGCGACGTGGACCTCTACCACTCCAAGACGAAGCAGAAGGACGACTACGAACGTCCCGGCGAACACGGTATCGTGTAAGCCTTTCTTCTTCGACCGCATAAAAGCCGCCGGGTTCCGGAACCCGGCGGCTTTTTTTACGATCCTTCCCTGCGCGTTCCACCGGCACGGGCGTCCCGCCCGAAACGCCCTCCCGCTCTCCGGCGAGAAGACGGCGCTCCTTCTCCCGCCGTACGGCACAGACACCGCTCCTTTGTGCGGATACGCTTCTTCCTTCCCCCCCTTTTCCTCTTCTCCGGGCTTTCCGTTCCACGGCCCGCGAAGAGGATTCCGACCGGACACATGCATCCGATTAACAAAGAAAAGGCGAAGCCTTCACAGGAAGACTCCGCCCCGTCCTATCTCTGAATCGTTCCGACGCCTAGTCGAGATATTCCGTCAGATCGCTGCGCAGAATATGGTCGAGTTCCGCCCTGTCGGACGCGGGAGTATCGGTGAACAGGAAGCCGAACACCGGCCCGGTATGATAATCAATGCGACGAAGTTCCATGACCTTGCCGAACGAGGCGCAGAGCCTGTCGTAGTTGAACACGGCGTCCGCTTTCAGATTCGCCGGAGGATTCAGCACAATGAAGGAATAGAGCCTGTCTTCCTTCCCTTTCAGCAGGCTGTCCCAGTCGGGACGAATGTCGTTCAGGAAATAGTCGTAGGTGCGGAAACCGTAGGCATGCAGGGCAAGGTCGGTAAGGCACCAGCCCGCAAAGCGCAGAGGATTGGCCTCGATGGGAATGATTCTCCCCTTGTCCACCCGAAGTTCAAGATGAATGGGCAGATTGCGCGCCCCCATTTCTTCGTTCATGCGATTGAAAAAGTCCGTGAAGGGCTGAAGATGCTCCCGGATGATGGACGCGCCGGAGCAGTACAGGCGGTCGCTCACATCGTCGGCCGAGGCGAATTCATGGTGGAAGATATTGACGACGACGGCCTTTCCCTCTCCGTCATAATAGAAGTCCACGGCGTATTCCTCGCCGCCTATGTACTCCTCAAGAAGAAAACGGGTGTTGCCCACCACGCTCTCATCGTACTGTTTCCTCCATTCGCCGGAATGCAGGCGGATGTCCTCCAGCGCCTTCTTCCAGTCCTCTTCGCTGAAGATGGTATAGACGCCCACGCTGAAGAAGCCCACGGAAGGCTTGAGAATGAAGGGCGTCTTCAGCGTCCTGAAGTCAAGACTTTCCAGCTCGTCCGCGGCCACTTCGCGGAACAGAAAATCGGGATAGATGTTCGAGAGCATGCGGCGGAAGGCGGCTTTGTCCTTGCACAGGGCGATACCCTTCTGCAGCCCTTTGTCGGGGGAGTGCTTCAGCACCCAGGAAAGGGAGTTTTCACAGGTGGTGTAAATGCGCTCGCCCCCGGCCAGCAGCGCGTCGGCATCGTCATCGGAAACAAGACGGAACGTCCCCTCCGGAGCCGCGGCAAGCGCCGCTTCGTTGCGGAGCACGGGAACGCGGCTTTCGGCAAGATAGTCCCGCAGTTCACGGGATACATACTGTTTATCAAGAATAATCATGCAGGCCTCACAGGGGAAAATGGCAGCGTACGGCGTGCCCGGGGTTGACGAAAACAAACGGAGGTTCCTCTTCCCGGCACATCGGCCGGGCATGAGGACAGCGGGGATGGAAGGCGCAGCCCGCCGGGGGAGACAACGGGGACGGCATTTCACCGGAGAGAAGGGTACTGCGGCCCCTGCGCGCCGGATCGCGGGAGGGAGCGGCGGCCATGAGCGCTTCCGTGTAGGGATGCGCGGCGTGGTCGAACAGCTCCCGGCATGTCGCCGTCTCCACAAGACGGCCCAGATACATCACGGCGATTCTGTCGCTCATGAAGCCGATGACGCCGAGGTCGTGGGAAATGAACAGATAACCGAGACCCATGTTGTCCTGCATGTCCTTCAAAAGATTCAGAACCTGCGCCTGTACGGAAGCGTCCAGCGCGGAAACGGGCTCGTCGCATACCAGCGCGCCCGGCCCGGCCACGATGGCCCGCGCCACGGCTATGCGCTGCCGCTGTCCGCCGGAAAACTCGTGCGGATACCTGTCGATATGCTCGGACTGAAGACCTACGCGAACAAGAATGTCGCGAACCTTTTCCCGGCTCTCCTTCCGGGAGAGCGCCTTTCCCGCCGCCTTCGCCGCAAGACGCAAGGGCTCGGCGATGCTCGCCCCCACGCTCTGACGGGGGTCCAGCGAGGAGAACGGATCCTGAAACACCATCTGTATGCATCGTGCGCGCTCAGACGCCGTCCACTCCTCCAGAGGACGACCGGAAAGCAGCACCTGTCCGGACGTCGGCAGAAGCAGGCCCACGGCCATGCGCGCCAGCGTGGATTTTCCGCAGCCGGATTCCCCCACCAGCCCCAGGGTTTCCCCGGGAAAAAGCTGAAAGCTCACATCGCTCACAGCCTTCACGCTCGCCGGACGCGAATCGAAAAAGCCTCTTCGCACGGAAAATTCCCGGCTTACCTGACGAAGTTCCAGCAACGCACTCATAACTATCCCAGCTCCAGCATCGTTATGGGAGAGAAGCCGCTCCCGTTCGGCCAGACATCCTACCGCAGCCTTCCCTGTGCCGCAAGGGGATAAAATCTCTGGACATGGAGCCGTTCCGGCTTTAAGTAGGGGGAAAGAAGAACCTCAGCCATGTTTTGTTTTCTCATGCCCGGCCACACCCCGCCTTTTCCATGCGCACCGCCTTCCGGGAAACGCCGCGGAACCTTTTTTCATTGCCTGATTGCCGCTGCTGCACAAGCGGCGGAGCCCTCATACTCAGGGAGTTACTTCGTATGTTCCACCGCATGATTGTGTCCTTCTGCCTGCTGCTCTCTCTCGCCGTGCTTCCTCTTTCCTCACGGGCCGCGGAGTCCTTCACCTTTGCCGATGTGCAGGCCATGGCGCAGGATCTTGCCGGCACCGCCTATGTGCCGCCCACTCCCGTTCCCGAGTTCCTCACGTCGCTGAGCTACGACGAGTGGCGCAGCATCCGCTATCTGCCGGAAAAAGCCCTCTGGTCCGAGGACGGCCTGCCCTTCACCGTGCAGTTTTTCCATCCGGGTCTGTACTACGACAGAACGGTACGCGTGCACGTCGTCCGGGGAGACACCGTAGAGGACGTCGCCTTCGACCCTTCGCTCTTCCAGTACGGAAGTGAGGAACTCGCCAAACAGGTAACGCAGACAAAAAACATGAACTTCGCGGGCCTTCGTCTGCACTACCCGCTCAACCGCCCGGATTATCAGGACGAACTCGCCATTTTCCTCGGCGCTTCCTATTTCCGCGCCCTGGCAAAGGATACCAGCTACGGCATCTATTCCCGCGGTCTCGCGCTGGACACGGCCACGGCTCAGGGCGAGGAATTCCCGTACTTCCGGGAGTTCTGGATAGTGAAGCCCCTGCCCGGTGAAGCCAGCATCACCCTTTACGCTCTCATGGACAGCGAAAGCATGGCCGGAGCCTACCGCTTCATCATCACTCCCGGCTCTCCCACCGTCATGGAAGTCAAATGTGCGCTCTTCACCCGCAAGGGGGCAAAAAACTTCCAGAAAATCGGCCTTGCTCCGCTTACCAGCATGTTCTTCTACGGGGAGGAGAAAAACGGCCGCCCCGGCGACTACCGGCCCGAAGTGCACAACTCCGACGGTCTGCTCTACGTCAACGGCGACAAACACTGGTTCTGGAGCCCGCTCGCCAATCCCAAGCGTCTCAGCGTCAACACCTTCCCGCTCCAGAATCCCCGCGGCTTCGGTCTCATGCAGCGCGACAGCAGCTTTGAAAGCTATCAGGACATCGAAGCCTGCTACGAGCGCCGTCCGTCCCTCTGGGTGGAACCCGAGGGAGACTGGGGCCCCGGCACGCTGAATCTTGTGGAAATCCCCACGGAAGATGAAATGCACGACAATATCGTGGCCTTCTGGTCGCCCGACAAGCCCCGCGACAAGAACAGGCCCGACCAGCCCGAAGCCGAACTCCGTTACCCCGACACGCAGATGTACAGCTGGAAGCTGTACTGGATGCAGCCGCAGACTACGCGGCATACGCTCGGAAAGGTGACGTCCACCCGCATTTCCCGCAGCGGCGACACCATGACGTTCCATGTGGACTTCGCCGGCGGCGACCTCGCCACTCTGCCTGCGGATACCGGCCTTGCCAGCATCGTGGAAACGCCGGAGCCCATTCCGCTTCTGGAAAAGAGACTGCTGCGCAACAACGCCACCGGCGGATGGAGACTGGAGTTCAAAATCCGTCTGCCCAAGGAGGAAGGCGTGCTGCAGAGTCTCATGACCGCGCGCAAGGGCCCCGTCATGCTGCGCTTCAAGGCCCATCTCAAGAAGGGAGAAAATCTCCCCGACCCGCTGACCGAAACCTGGGTGTACGACTGGCAGCTCCAGTCATAGCAGCCCTTTTCCAAGAGCGGGAGGATTGCCGGACATAGCCGCCGATCCTCCCGTTTCCGGCAGACACGGGCGGACATTCCGTGAAAGGGGCCCTCCCCTCCGCCCTCCGCAACCCTCACCTGCAAAAGGTCTCTACATGAATTCCTATCAGGATATGGACTTCCGGGTCCGCGACCGCATACTGCTTTATGCGCGCGGTCTGAACCTGTCGCCCAAGGAAAGCGTGGAACTCGCCCTGGAAAGCCTGAAAAGGTGCACTTCCGAACATCCCAGCTATGAAGAGGCGCTTCTCTGTCTGCACGCCATTCTGGCGGAAAAAGGACGCGTGCTCATCCCGGGGGACGACGCCCCGCACCTCATGTCCGCCCCGACCATGACGCGAAGCACCATGCTGGCGGAAGAACTCGACCGCACCCCCTGGCTGAGCATCTTCAAAAAAACGCTGAGCCGCCTGTTCCGCATCTTCCGCCCCTCCGGCATCAAGGCCCCCGCCTCGTGGAAAGACAGCGCCGAACGTCAGCGCAGGCAGATGGAGTGGGAACGTGTGGCCGGACGTCGCCGCACCCTGCTCATGACGCTCATTCTCGTACCTGCCGTCATAGGAGCCTTCCTCATGTACGGTATTCTGCCGCAGCAGGGCATAGAAGCGGTCAAGCTCATCACCGCCATTCTCTTCGCCATCCTGTTCGGCTGGATTTCCATCGGGTTCTGGATGTGCGTGGCAGGCTGCTGGGTACTTTCCCGCAAGACAGACAGCCTCGCCCCCACCAGAGGATGCGACGAAGTCGTCATTCCGGACACCACCCGTACCGCCATACTCTTCCCCGTCTATAACGAAGATACACGCAGATACATGGCGGGCATCGCCGCCACATGGCACTCTCTCGTGAAGACGGGAGAAAGCGACAAGTTCGACATCTTCATTCTCAGCGACTCCACCAGCCCCGACGCATGGGTGGCGGAAGAGGAGGCATGGTTCGAATTCTGCCGCAGAGAAGGCACCTTCGGCCATATCTTCTACCGCCGCAGACGCAACAACACCAAGCGCAAGAGCGGCAACGTGGCCGACTTCTGCCGCCGCTGGGGCGCGCAGTACAAGTACATGATCGTGTTCGACGCCGACAGCGTCATGAGCGGACGAACCATGGTGCGCATGGTGAAATCCATGGAGCTGCACCCGGAAATGGGCATGATTCAGACGCCTCCGCTCGCCGTGAACATGAACAGCCTCGTCGCCCGCGTGCAGCAGTTCGCCAACCACCTCTACGGTCCCGTCTTCGCCACGGGTCTGCATTACTGGCTGCTCGGCGACGCCCAGTACTGGGGACACAACGCCATCATCCGCGTGGATCCCTTCATCAGGCACTGCCAGCTTCCCACCCTGCCCGGACGCGGTCCCCTCGCAGGTGACATCCTGAGCCACGACTTCGTGGAATCGGCCCTCATGCGGCGTGCAGGCTACGGCGTGTGGCTGGCCTACGACCTCGACGGCTCGTGGGAAGAAACCCCGCCCTCTCTCATCGACGAGCTCATCCGAGACCGTCGCTGGTGCCAGGGCAACCTTCAGCACAGCCGTCTCATTTTCTCCGGCGGTATCTTCCCCACGCACCGCGCGCTGTTCATCAACGGCATCATGTCCTACGCCTCGGCCCTGCTCTGGTTCTTCTTCCTGGTGTTCAGCTCCATTCAGGCCGTCACCGAAGCCTTCATTCCCCCCAGCTACTTCCCCAGCGGCCCGACGCTGTTCCCCATCTGGCCCACATGGTACCCCAAATGGGCGCTGCTGCTTCTTACCAGTACCTGCATCATGCTGTTCATGCCCAAAATCTTCGCCATCATCCTCACCCTGCGCAAGGGAGGAGCGAAGAACTTCGGCGGCGCGGGCAGCATGTGCATGAGCGTGCTCGGCGAAGTGCTCATATCCACGCTGCTCGCTCCGGTACGCATGCTTTTCCACAGCTTCTTCGTAGTGACCACGCTGCTCGGCTGGAAAGTGTCGTGGAACACCCAGAACCGCAGCGATATGGGCACAAGCTGGGGCGACGCCATACGCTTCCACTGGTGGGGAACGCTCATCGGCCTCGTATGGGGCGGCCTCATGTGGCTCATCAACCCCGGCTTCTTCTGGTGGTTTTCTCCCATCGCCGTGGGACTTGTCCTCTCCATTCCGCTCTCGGTGTTCACAAGCCGTGTGAGCTGGGGCCTGGCCGCCCGCCGCATGGGCCTGTTCATCACGTCCTCCGAGCTGAAGGAGGAGCCGGAACAGGCGGACATGCACGCCGTTCTCGCCCGGCCCGACCGCTATTCCCCCTTCACCATTCCGCCTTCCCGCGGCTTTACGCGCGCCGTGGTCATTCCTCGCGTACACGCGCTGCACATTGCCCTCATCCGTCGCCGCACCTGGGAAAGACCCATCGGCGAGGAGCGGGAAAAGACCCGTCGTGCCCTGCTTGCCAAGGCGCTGGAAAAAGGCCCCTTCGGCCTTTCCAAACAGGAAAAATCCGCGCTGCTCATGGACCCGCGTCTGCTGAACGAACTGCACAGAAAAGTGTGGCAGCTCCATCCCGAAAAGGGACATGACTGGGGCGTGGCTCAGAACTAACTCCGCATACTGAGAAACGTTTTTCCCATACTCCAGAGGCCGGGCAGTCTGAACTCCCCGGCCTCTCTGTTTTACGCTCCTTCCCTACTTCTGCAGATCTGTCTTGCCAAATCGGCCAAAGCCTCCAACTCTTCCTTCCTCAATGTGAGCAGAGGTTCCAGCACCCTGCTGATGTCCTGTCCCCCGCTGCCGTCCTCCGGCCCGCCGCGACGAAAGTCCGAAGAACGTATGCCGTATCGTTTGAGCTTGTAATAAAACGTGCTGCGGCTCATGCCCAGGAGCTTCAGCGTGTCGGCTACATGTCCCCGTGCGGTACGGAGTGCCGCCTCGATGGCGGCCTTTTCCTGTCCTTCGCTGCTCCTGGCACCGACCTCTGCCGGACCTTCCTCAACCCCATGCGCCGATGCACCAGAAATGGATTCTGGAAGATCCGCCGTCGTCACCTCCTCTCCGATGGCCATGTAGGTCGCACGCTCCATGACGTTTTCCAGCTCGCGTATATTTCCGGGCCAGGCATAGGCTGAAAGCGCCTTCAACGCATCTTCCGAAATTCCCTTCAAAGAATTGCCTGCCTGTCGGGCAAACTTCTGCATGAAATGCCAAGCGAGCAGAGCCACGTCGCCCTGTCTCTCCCGCAGAGGCGGGATATGCAGAGGAAAAACATTGAGCCGGTAATACAGGTCTTCCCGGAAAGTCTGTTCTTGAACAGCTCGGTACAGATTCTTATTTGTTGCGGCAATGATACGGATATTGACGAGTCTGGTACGCTGCCCGCCGATACGCACGACCTCGCGATTCTGGAGCAGCCGGAGCAGATTTACCTGCACATCCAGCGGCATTTCCCCTATCTCGTCCAAAAAAATAGTTCCGCCGTCGGCAAGCTCAAACTTGCCCGGCTTGCCCTGTCTGCTGGCCCCCGTAAATGCTCCCTCCGTATAGCCGAATAGCTCGCTTTGTATGAGCTCTCTCGGCAACGCCCCGCAATTGACCACGACGAAAGGCTTTCCCTGCCTTGGACTGGCGTTGTGCAGCGACTGGGCAAAAAGTTCCTTACCCGTGCCGCTTTCTCCCAGCAACAGAACCGTGGTATCCGACTCTGCTATTTTTCGAGCCTTCTGCAGCACTTCCTTCATAGGTTCGGATTCACCGATAATGTCACTGAAGGAAAAGGTCGCCTTGGCTCCGACAAGACGCGTAGCAAATTCCCGCATGCGGTCAGACTCGCGCAGCGTGAGAATCATTCCGCCTGTGGAATGATTTACGGCTGCGGAAAGCACACAGGAAATGGACTGCGCCGCCTCCTCCGCCATAAGCGTGGTGTCCACGTCATGAAAAGCGCTTCTCGCATCAAAAAGGGGCCTTACCGCCTGACTGAAGCGTATGACCCCGGCAATGTTCTTTCCCACAGGTTCCGTACGGAGGCGCAGCATGCTCATAGCCTTGGCGTTGATGAAGCGGATGGAACCGCCCGCATCCAGAGTGATGACCCCCTCATCCATGAGTTCCAGAAGGGCCTTCTGTTCTCCCAGAAGATCACGCAGACCGAGCTGCTCCATAATGGCGTATACGGCGGCCCCAAGCATGCCGCTCGTATGGGGATGAAATGTCTCGCAGGGCGACGTGATCCCGAGAACACCGATGATCTGACCGCTCTTATCCAAAATAGGCGCCGCTGAACATACGAAATCATGATTTTCTGTGCAGTAGTGTTCTGCAGCAAAAATTTCCAACTGCTTTTTTTCTTCAAGACATGTGGCCAGTCCGACCGTTCCTATGTACTTTTCTCTGGAAACTCTGCCACGTCTGCTGACAATGCCGTTCTCCGGCAATGTATGCAGAATTACTCCCTTGCTAGTAGCCAGGGAAATGGTACTGTGGGAATCGGAAATAAGCGAATAGATCTGCTCCATGATGGTCTTCGAGCTATCCAGCAAAAAAGCATATCGCTCAGTCTCCGCATCCAGTTGTTCCGGCGTTAGCTCCCGATAGATCACTCGGAAAGGGTCTACATGAAGATTCCGGCAGCGCACCCAGGAACGATATACGAAATCCCGGACTACCGTGTGGTCCACCTCTTCTCCATTCTGGAACTTTTTCCACTCCTCAAATATCCGTTTCCGTTTTTCAAGCATGGTCGCGCTGCCCGACATGTTCTTCTCCGACGCGTTTTTTGCGGCTGGACATTCTGCACTTTTTAGATTGTTTTATCCAACCAATCTGTATTTACTTTTTACTAATTAATATCAGTATATTATTAACATCCATCCCTATATATTTTTCGCCTTTTCCGCAGGATCTGTGATGAATGACCCCTATGAATACCAAATTCCAGCTCCTTTTTCTACACTTAAACATTCAAAAAAGTCCAAAGAACTTTTTATGATTTTTTTCTATAACATATTGAAAAATATTATTTTTTATATTCTCCCCTTTTGGCACGGATCTTGCATTTTTCTCAGGTGACGGCCGGTTTCCATACATATCGACGGCCGTTCCCAACATCAAGTTCCACAGCAGAGGGCGATATGGAAAACAGCATTCTCTTTTCCCCCATCACCATCAATACGCTTACATTGAAAAACCGCCTCATCATGTCCTCCATGGTCACACAGTACGCCGCCAGCAACGGTGAGGTGACGGATCAGATGATCCACTACTACGCGGAGAGAGCCCGTGGCGGCGTCGGTCTCATCATGATTGAGGCCACCTATGTGGAACGACAGGGAGACAGTTACAAGTTTGGTCTCGGCGCGGACACGGACGCCATGCTCCCCGGTCTCACCAGACTCACGCAGGCCATCCATGCCTGCGGCGGCAAGGTCGGTCTGCAGCTTCAGCACGGCGGGCGTACCGCCAATCCGCTGACCAACGGCGGCCCCATCAAGCTCGTCTCCTATATCCCCGGAGTCACTCCCTATGAAGGAGCCAGGGTACTTACCCGTGCGGACATTGCCGAACTCGTAGAAATCTATGCCGCTGCGGCCGCCCGCGCCAAAAAGGCCGGCTTCGACCTGGTCGAACTCCACGGGGCCCACGGCTACCTGCTCAACCAGTTTCTCTCTCCCTTCACCAACTTCCGCCAGGACGAATACGGCGGAAGCGAAGAAAATCGCCTGCGCTTCCCGCTCGCGGTGCTCCGTGCCTGCCGGGAGGCCGTAGGACCGGACTATCCCATCACCGTGCGTCTCAGCGTGGATGAGTTCAACGGCACGGGCCTCACTCTGGAAAAATCCCTTCCTATCGCCAAGGCCTTTGTGGATAACGGAATAGACGCCCTGAACATCAGCGTAGGCGCCTGCGAAACCAACCGCTACACTATTCCTCCGGCCGTGCTTCCCGAAGGTTTCAACGCCGAACGCGCCGCGGCTGTGCGTAAAGCCGTGAATGCTCGTGTACCTGTTGCCATTGTGGGGCGCATACATAATACGGCGCTGGCCGAATCCATTCTGGCCGCAGGCAAGGCCGACATGATTGTCATGGGACGTCCCCTCATCGCCGATCCCTACCTGCCCGCCAAGAGTCAGGCCGGAAAATTCTCTTCCATTGCGCCCTGCCTCTCCTGCAACGAAGGATGCGTGAGCGCACCTTTCGGCAACGTGACCTGCGCTGTGAATCCCAGGGCCGGCCAGGAAGCGCGATTCCCGTATGTACGCGTAGCCGAACCGAAGCACATCGTTGTTGTCGGGGCCGGACCCGCCGGACTGGAAGCCGCGCTTACAGCCAAAGAAAAAGGACATCATGTCACCCTCATCGAACGCACGAATACCTTGGGCGGACTTCTGCATGTGGCATGCAGGCCTCCCCACAAGACTGCGTTCGAAACTCTGCGCCTTTACATGGAACACGCCGTGAAACAGTCCGGCATGGACGTGCGCCTCGGCGTGGAAGCGGACGTTGAACTCATACGCTCCCTGAACCCCGACATGACCATCGTGGCCACCGGCAGTGAGCCCGTCGTGCCCTGCTTCTGCAAAAATACCGGAGCCGTCACGGCCCAGGACGTTCTTATGGGACGGGAGACGGGACACAAGGTCCTCATTCTCGGCGGCGGACTCGTCGGATGTGAAACGGCGGAAATGCTGGCCGAACAAGGCCGGGAAGTCACCATTCTCGAACTTCGTGACACGCTCGCCCCGGACATGGAAACCCGTACCCGTATATTCATGATGGCCCGCCTGAAGGAACTCGGCGTCAAAGCACTGCTCAACACGGAAGTACTGGAAGTTTCCGGCCTTCATGTAAAGGTACGCAGCGCTCTTCGCACGGAACGCTCTCTGGACGAGTTCGATTCTATCGTCATGGCCTTCGGCTACCGGTCCCGCAATCTCCTCCAGCAGCAACTGGTCGAAGCCGGTATTCCCGTTCAGTCCGCCGGCGACTGCATACGTCCAGGTAAGGTCATTACCGCCGTCCGTCAGGGCTTCCTGGCAGCCTGGTCCCTGTAATCCTGAGTATTGGAGGTAAATTATGTCCATCCTTTCCCGGGAATCGATGAAAAAAGCCGCCTATCCCATCGGTATAGCCATGACGCTTTTCCAGTTGTACTATACCGTAGGCTATGGCGTGCTGGAAGGCTCTCTGCTGGCTGCCATATTCCTGAGTTTCGCCCTCACCATGATCTTTCTCCTTCACCCTGCCATAAAACTGCAAGAGGGGCGGAAGGAACCGGTCATTCTTCTGCTCATCGACCTTGTACTGGTCGTCTGCGCCATCGCCACGTCGGTATATCTGTACTTCAACTATGAAGTACTGCAGGAGCGCATGGCCTTCATCGACGAAGTGCCTCAGGAAGCCATGGTGCTCGCCTATATTCTCATCGGCCTTTCTCTGGAAGCCACAAGACGTATGACGGGCCTGCCGCTGTTCACCGTGGCTATAGTCTTCTTCGCCTATTTTCTGTGGGGCGATCAGCTCCCCTCCTTCATCCGCCACAACGGCGCGACGCTGGAGAACATTGCTGAAAACATGTATCTCACAGGTGAAGGCGTATACGGCATCCCCGTCATGCTGGCATGCAACACGCTCTTTGCCTTCATGATGTTCGGAGCCTTTCTTGAAGGCTCCAACATGAGCAGTATCTTCATGGATCTGGCCTACCGCCTCACGCGCAAATCTCAGGGCGGTCCGGCCAAGGTGGCCATTTTCGCCAGCGCGCTCTTCGGCACCATTTCCGGCTCTTCCGCGGGCAACGTCTATACCACCGGCGTGTTCACCATTCCGCTCATGAAAAACTGCGGCTACCAGCCCCACTTCGCCGGCGCCGTGGAAGCCGTGGCCTCAACGGGAGGCCAGATCATGCCCCCGGTCATGGGCGCCGCCGCCTTCATGATGGCCGAATTCTGCAACGTGCCCTACCTTGAAGTGGCCAAAGCCGCTCTGCTGCCCGCCGTTCTGTACTACCTCGCTCTGTGGGTCATGATTCACTTCGAAGCTCGCAGACGGGGGCTCGGCCTGATCAGCTCCGAGCTTGTTCCCTCTCTCAGAAGCATACTTACCCGCATTTACTACCTCATCCCTCTGGTCGTACTCGTCATCATCATGCTCGACGGCCGCAGCGCAGCCATCTGCGCCAATATGGCCACAGGCTCCATACTGCTGCTCTCCTTCATCCGCAAGGACACCCGATTCACCTTCAAGCGCTTCCTCGACACACTGTACGCCGCCGCTTCCTCCTCCCTCATGGTCGTGGCCTGCTGTGCGGCCTCCGGCATCGTCGTCGGCGTCATCAACTACACCGGCATAGGTTTCAAGTTCATCAACGTGCTCACTAACGTGGCCGACGGGCACATGTTCATCATGCTGATTCTGCTCATGATCACGAGCTTCATCCTCGGCATGGGCATGCCCACCACTCCCGCCTACATCGTGGTGGCGACCCTGGGTGCCCCCGCGCTCATCAAGATGGGCCTTGCTCCCATCGTCGCCCACATGTTCTGCTTCTACTACGCCATCCTCTCCTTCATCACTCCTCCGGTATGCGTAGCCGCCTACGCCGGTGCCAATATAGCCGAAGCCGACCCCATGAAGACCGGTTTCACCTCCATGAAGCTCGGTGTGGTGGCCTTTGTAGTGCCCATCATGTTCGTCTACGAGCCGTCGCTGCTCTGGCAGGGCGACCTTGCCTCCTCGATCACTGCCACCATAACGGCCATCATCGGCGTCATCGGTCTGTCTGGAGCTCTTCAGAACTGGCTGCTCAGATCCTGCACCGTCGTCGAACGCCTGCTGCTCCTCATAGGCGGCCTCTGCCTGTTCTACCCCGGCTTCATCACCGACATCATCGGCCTCGCCAGCATGGGTTTCGTCATCCTCTGCCAGTACAGCCGCAACAAAAAGGACCCCATCCCCGTCATCGGAGAAGAATGCACGCTTCCCGAAGACAGATGACCGTTCTTTTCAACATCAAAGGAATCCTCCTCCACAACAGCAACACTTTTTCCACAAGGAGAAAATCATGGTCATCGACGTAAGACTCCGCCCCCCGTTCAAAGGCTTCAAGCAGCAGTATGCCTCTCCTGCCGGCAACAAGGCCTTCAGCGCCAAGTTCGGCCTGACCTCCCCTGAATCCGTCCAGCAGGTTTCCGAAGAGCTCATGCTCAAGGAAATGGACGAAGCCGGCATCACTTATGCCTTGGCTACGGGCCGCAACGGCCACTTCCGCTACAATGTTTCCAACGACGACGTGGTGGAAATGACGGAACATTTCGGCGGCCGCATCCTGGGCGCCGCCGGTCTGGACTGCTCCAATATCCCCTCGGCCATGGCCGATATTGAAAAACACGTCATCAACGGTCCCCTCAAGGCCGTCTCCATGGAACCCGGAGCCTGCCCCATGCCGCTGTACGCCAACGACCGCAGACTCTATCCCATCTATGAAATGTGTCAGGCCCACAAAATTCCCGTCATTCTCATGCTCGGCGGACGTGCCGGCCCTGACGTCTCCTACAGTAATCCTGCCATCATCAGCAGCATCGCTGCCGACTTCCCCAAAGGAAAATTCATGGTCTCCCACGGCGGATGGCCCTGGGTCCAGGCCGTCATCGGCGCATGCTTCTGGCAAGACAACATCTGGCTGTGCCCCGACATGTACCTCATGAACAATTCCGGCGCTCAGGACTACATAGCAGCCGCCAACACCTGGCTGCAGGATCGTTTCCTGTTCGGCTCCGCCTATCCGCTCATGCCCATTGTCGAAAGCCTCTCCATATTCAAGACACTCTTCAAGGAAGAAGTGCTGCCCAAGCTGCTCTATAAGAATGCTGCTGAACTGTTCAACATCCAGCTTCCTCAGGAGTAACATATGCTGAAAAGGATTCTCGCCCTCACGCTGTGTGCCGCTGCCATCGCCGTCGCTCCGCTTTCTTCCCAGGCTGCGGACAAAAAAAGCGTGGACATAGCAGCCTCGGCCCCCGGAGGGGCATGGTATGTCGGCCTCGGGGCCTACGCCAAGGTGCTTTCCGGCATGTATCCTGAATTCGACACCACGCTGTTCACCGGCGGCGGCATCACCAACGTGATGCGTGTCGAACAGGGCAAGAGCCTTATCGGCATTACCGCCGTTACCTTTATGAAGGCCGCCCATGACGGCGTGGAACCCTTCAGAAAACCCGTCAACGTCAAGGCTCTGGCCAACCTCGACGACATGACCCGCGTCATCTTCGCCGTTCCTACGGACAGCGAAATCAAGAGCGTCCGCGATATTGTGGAAAGCAAGAAGCCGCTGCGAGTCTTCCTCGGCTCCAAGGTGGGCGGCAACGCGGAAATGTTCGTGCGCTGGACCTTTTCCTGCCTCGGATACTCCAAAAAAGACCTGCAGAAGCGTGGCTTTACACTCTACGGCGGCACTCCCAGCGAATGCGGCAGCATGATGCGTGAAGGTCAGCTCGACGTCATGAGCATGACCAACCCCGGCGAGCACTTCGCCATCTCCGAGCTCATCAAGGACATGGATCTCCGCTTCCTGCCCTTTGACGACAAGCTGCTCTCGGACCTGAGCGGACTTACGGACATC